>JBKOZX010000199.1:0-3076 GCA_046726115.1 Actinomycetota bacterium
GCGCGGGGGTGATCGTGTTGTACTCCTCGGGGCGGCACAACACGATCGAGCGCACGCCGGCGTCGGTCTCGGTGCGTACCGCGGGCGCCACGACTGGTCGCGGTCAGACGTAGGGGTCGCCCGGGTTCCCCGGGTGCTTCCACCAGTCGTCTTCGCTCGGCGACCACTCGGGATCCGGGTAGATGCAGTCGACCGGGCAGACGGGGATGCACTTCAGGCAACCGCTGCACAGCTCGGGGAGGATGATCACGTCCATCCCGTGGTTGAAGATGGCGCCGAACTGCTCGGGACAGTGCCGCAGGCACGTGTCGCAGTTGATGCACTCCGACATCTCGATGCGCAGCGGTGGGTTCTGCCACTTCGGGTTGCGGTCGTGCGTCTCGATCCGGTCGTCGCGCGTGCGCGCCTCCATGCGGAACCAGCCTAGACCGGGAACTAGACCGCTCGGTCAAGCACGGTTACGATCCCGCGCCGTTCAGGCCGCCGCGGCGACCGCGGCTTTGCCGACCGTCGCCGCAGAGCCGGAGCTTGCGACCGCGGCGATGGCGGCTTTGCCGACCATCGCCGCAAAGCCGGAGCCTGCGACGGCGCCAAGAGACGGCGACAAAGAGCATTGATCAGGAGGAGCGGTGGCGGAGCAATCGGTTGCGAAGCATGAGTTCCTGTCGGACGACTGGTTCGACGTCGTCGGGAAGCTGGTCGAGGCGCACGAAACCGACGCGCCACCCCAAGCCAACGTGATGGTGAACCTCGTCATCACCGACACGCCCTTCGGCGACGAGCGCCAGATGCACATGGGCGCCCGCGACGGCAAGGGCGAGTGGGGTGTCGGTCACGCGGCGGACGCGGACGTGACGCTGACCACCGACTACGCAACCGCCAAGCAGGTTTTCGTCTCCGGCGATCCGAACGCGGGCATGCAGGCGTTCATGCAGGGCAAGGTTCGGGTGCAGGGCGACATGGCGAAGCTCATGGCGTCGCAGCAGGGCGGCGGCAACCCCAAGCTGCAAGCGGCGATCCAGGAGGCGACCGAGTAGGTCGGGCCGCCTCGCCTACGCAGCCCGGGCCACGCGGAGTTGCGCGGGACGGTCGGCCGACTGCACGAACGCGGCGCCGACGATGCCGACCACCGCGACGATCCCCCCCACGAGGTAGGCGAGCGTGAACGAGCCTGCGCTCGACGCACCGCCCTGGACGGTGGACACCACCTGGATGCCGGCCACGACGCCGATCTGCGTGACCATCACCTGCGCCGCGTTCGCAACCCCGAGGCTCTCGGTCTCCACCGCGTTGGCGGCCGAGCTGATCAGCGACGGCTGCGACGTGCCGAGGCCCAGCCCGGAGAGCACGAGCGCCGCGAACACGAGCAACAGCGTCTCGGTCGAGGCACCGAGCGCGAAGCAACCCATCGACACCACCACGAGCGCGCAGCCGACGACGCTCGCCCGCCGCTCCCCCACGCGCACGGCGACGTAGCCGGCCACAGGGGACGACACGCTGAAGCTGAGCGGGCGGCAGATCATCGCCAGTGACGTGGCCGCCACCGTGAACCCGAAGACCCGCTCCATGAGCAGCGGCGTGACGATGAAGCCGCCCATGTAGCCGAAGTTCGACGTGAACTGGGCGACGAGCGACGCCGTGAAGTTCCGCTCCGAGAAGAAGCGCAGCGGCACGAGCGGGTGCTCGGCCCGCCGCTCGATGACGACGAACAGGGCGAGGGCCACGGGCGCGGCCGCGAACAGTCCCACGACGAACGGCTCGGTCCAGCCGATCTGGCTGCCGATGCTGAGTCCGAGCAGCGCGGCGACGGTGGCGCCGGCGAGCGCGACGGCGCCGGCGTAGTCGATCGACTGGCGCGCCAAGCGGGGCGTCTCGTGCAGGATGGGGATCGCCAGCACCAGCGCGACCAGCGCGATAGGTGTCTGCAGGAGGAAGATCGAGCGCCATCCGATGGCGTCGACGAGCGGGCCGCCGGCCACCAGACCGAGCACCGGTGCGCCCGCGCCGACCAGCGACCACCAGCCCATGGCCTTGACCCGGTCCTCCTCGGGGAACGCCCGCATGATGAGCGCCATCGACGCGGGGCCGGTGGCCGCGCCCGGGATGGCGCCGAGCGTGCGGATCGCGATGAGCGACGGGCCGTCCCAGGCCAGGGCGGTCAGGAACGTGGCGACCGTGAAACCTGCGAGCCCGACGAGGTACACGCGGCGATGGCCGCGCACGTCGCCGATCTTGCCGAACAGCGGCATCGCCAGCGCGAGTGCGAGGAACGGCGCGGTAACCGTCCAGGTGAGCGCGGTCTCGCTGGCGCCGAGGTCGCGGGCGACGTCGCCGAGCGAGACGGCGAGGATCGTGATCGTGAAGCCGGTGGCGAACAGGCCCGCGAGCGCGGTCCACAGGACCCACCAGCGGTAGCGGTCGCTGTCTCGGACCTTCCGGCCGATGCGGTGGCGCAGCAGGAGCGGCCACGCGACGGCGGGAACCTCCTCGCCGCCGGGGTACTCGACGACGAGCGGTGACTCGGGGTCGCGGTCCATCGGCCCGAGCGAGGCTAGTTCCCGCCCTGTGCGGACCGATCCGGTCTTCTCGGTTCGCGCCGTGCGGCGCGGCAACGCGGATCAGGCGTCTTCGAGCACCCAGACAGTCTCGAGGTGCGCAGCGTTCTCGCTTGCTTCGGTCTCGGCAAACAGCCTCGCCGTCGCGTCCGCCCAACGACTCAGGTCCGCGGTGAGCAGGAGTCGCCCAACCGCCCGGTCCGGGCCGGGTCGGCAGGGCAGCTGGCCGAATCGCCGGCCAGGCCGCTCCGGGCGCGGTCCTTTCGTCGCCCCATGCGGGAATCGCTTCACGTCGCTCCCCTCATGCTCCGGTGAACTGGTGGCGCTCGGAGGGTAAAGACAAGCCTCCGAAGCGACAAGGGGGGAGGGACTACGTCGATATGGCTCGGTTGCACGGTGACATGGTCATAGCCCGGCTGGCGAAATTGGACGAACGGTCCTCAATCGACCCACACGTGGGGCACCGACTGCGCGCGTCCCGAGCCCCGGTCAAAAGCCGCGGCACGTGACAAACACAGGAG
>JBKOZX010000200.1:0-6187 GCA_046726115.1 Actinomycetota bacterium
GGCGTTCGGCCTCCGGATCGCTGCGGAACAGCCCGAACATCCGGTCGCAGAACGCGCCCCGTGTCGTCCACGTCTTCTGACCGGACAAGCGCCAGCCGCTCCCGGCCTCGTCGCACTCGGCACGCGACTTGATGCCGGCGAGGTCGCTGCCCGCGTTCGGTTCCGACCAGCCCTGGCACCACGTCTCCTCCGCCGACGCCATCTTCGGCAGGATGCGGTCCTGTTGCTCCTTCGTGCCCAGCTCGAACAGCGAGGGCGCGAGCAGGAAGATGCCGTTCTGGGTGACGCGCTGTGGCGCGCCGGCGCGGTAGTACTCCTCCTCGAAGATGAGCCACTCCATGAGGCTCGCATCGCGGCCGCCGTACTCCTCGGGCCACGACACGACCGCCCAGCGCGCGTCGAACAGGGCGCGCTCCCACTTCTTGTGGAGCGCGAAGCCCTCGCGGGTGTCGCCGGACGGCAGCCCCGGGCGGGGCACGTTGGCCTCGAGCCACGCGCGGGCGTCGGCTCGAAACGCCTGCTCCGCCTCGGTGAAGGTGAGGTCCACGGGCGCGTCAGCGGACGAGGATCACCGACGAGCCGTGGCCGAACAGGCCCTGGTTCACGGTGAGCCCGACGTTCGCGCCCTCGACCTGCCGTTCGCCCGCATCGCCGCGCAGCTGCCACGCGACCTCGCACACCTGGGCCAGCGCTTGCGCGGGGACGGCCTCGCCGAAGCACGCCAGCCCGCCGCTCGGGTTCACGGGGATGCGGCCGCCGATCGTCGTGGCGCCGTCATGGACGAGCTTCTCGGCCTCACCCGGACCGCAGAGGCCGATGTTCTCGTACCAGTCGAGCTCGAGCGCTGTCGACAGGTCGTACACCTCGGCGAGATCGAGGTCGTCGGGGCCGAGACCGGCCTCGGCGTACGCGCCCTGCGCGATCGCGTCGCGGAACGTGACGGGACTCTCGTGCGCGGCGGCGGCGGAGTCGGTCGTGAAGTTCGGCATCTCGATCACGGTGTTCGGGTACGACGGCGTCACGGTCGAGATCGCGGCGATGCGACCGGGCCCGTCCGCGCCCCGACGCTGCGCATATTCGAGGCTCGACACGACGACCGCCGCCGCTCCGTCGCTGGTGGCGCAGATGTCGAGCAAGCGGAGCGGGTCGGCGACGATCGGGGATGCCATGACCTCGTCCTCGGTCACGGCTTTGCGGTAGCGCGCGTTCGGGTTCGACAGCCCGTGGGCGGCGTTCTTGACCTTCACCTTGGCGAAGTCCGCCGGCGTCGCGCCGAACAGCTCCATGCGCCGGCGGGCGTAGAAGGCGAAGTACGTGGGGTTCGTCGCGCCGAGCAGGCGGAACCGCAGCCAGTCGGGATCGTCGCCCCGCTCACCCGCGGTCGGCGCAAGAAAGCCCTTCGGAGTCGTGTCCGCGCCGACGACGAGCGCGACATCGCACAAGCCACCCAGGATCTGCCCCCGGGCCGCGTTCAGCGCCGTCGCGCCGGACGCGCACGCGGCATAGCTGCTCGCGACGGGCGCGCCCTGCCAGCCCAGCGCCTGCGCGAACGTCGCGCCGGAGACGAACCCCGGATAGCCGTTGCGAATCGTGTCGGCACCGGAGACGAACTGGATGTCGCGCCATTCGAGCCCGGCGTCGGCGAGGGCATCGCGAGCGGCGGCGACGCCGTAGTCGACGAAGTTTCGGCCCCACTTGCCCCACGGGTGCATGCCGACGCCGAGGACGGCAACGTCGTGGTCGCTCATAACCCTCCCTCGGTGGGCTTCCACTTCCAGACGACGTACTCGTGCTCGTCGTCCTCGAACAGTGTGCCGAGCGTGAGCTCGACCTCGGCGCCGACGCGCAACGCCGCCGGGTCGACGCCGTCGGCCACCTGTCCCAGCACGACCATCCGCTCCCCGGGGAGCTCGACCGCGGCCACCGAGTACGGCTCGAACGGGTCGGACGCGACGTACGGCGGCGGCGGCGCGTAGTGGTTGGTCGTGAACGACCAGATCGTCCCGCGGCGGGAGAGCGGGACCTCGTCGAACTCGGTGCCGGAGCAGCCCGGGTTGTGGCAGAAGCCCGACGCCTTCGGGAAGAAATAGCTGCCGCAGGTCGTGCATCGATTGCCGAGCAGCCGGGGATCGGCGTCGTCGAGCGTGAACCAGCCGTCGACGGCCGGGACACGCTCCTTCGTCGTCACGCCTCTCCCTTCTCGAGACGGGTGAGGGTCTCCTCCGCCTCGTCCACGATTCTGGCCACGAGCTCGGCGACCGTGGGCAGCTCGTCGATGACGCCGACACCTTGGCCCGTCGGCAGGATGCCGGTCTCGAGCCGGCCGTCCACCATCGTGGCCTTCGTCAGCATCGGCGCGTTGGCCGCCATGGCGACCTGGGCCCACGTCAGGCCTTCCTTGCGCTTCATCGCCAGGCCCTCGCGCGCGAGGGCACGCAGTGACGTGCCGGTGAGCTTGCGGAACCCAAGCGCGTTGCGCAGAGCGCGGGGGAGCGAGGTGAGGCGGCCGGAGTGCTCGAGGTGGTCGACCACGTCGGTGCGGATGACGCGCTGCGGGTAACCGTCGATGCGCTTCGTCACGACGGTGCCGGTCGGAGCAGTGTCGAGGTACACCTCCTTCACGGCGTCGGGCACGGTGCTCTCCTTCGTGAGGAGGAAGCGCGTGCCCATGGCGACGCCCGCCGCGCCCCACGCCAGCGCGGCCGTGAGGCCGCGGCCGTCGGTGAAGCCCCCGGCTGCGAGCACGGGCACGTCCACGGCGTCGACGACGGCCGGCAACAGCAGCGAGGTCGGGATGTCACCCGTGTGGCCGCCCCCCTCGGCGCCCTGGGCGATCAGCGCGTCGACACCCCAGGCCGCAACCTTCTCGGCGTGACGGGGTGCGCCCACGGTGGGCATCGTGACCACGCCCGCGTCGCGGAGCGTCTTCACGAGCCGTTCGCCCGGAGCCTGGGCGAAGCTCGCCACGCGCACGCGCTCGCGAACGAGGAGGTCGACGCGCTGGTCGATGTCTTCCTGGTCGGTACGCAGGTTCACGCCGAACGGTCGGTCGGTGCGGCCCTGCACCTCGTGGATGGCATTCTCGAGCTGCTCGTACGTCATCGTCGCCGACGCGAGGATGCCGAGCGCGTCCGCCGCGCTGGTGGCCGACGTGAGCCGCGCGCCGGCGACCCACCCCATCCCGGTCTGCGCGATGGGGTAGCGCACCCCGAACAGGTCGCACGCCGCCGTGTGGAGCGCGGGGTGCGTCACTCCGGGACTTCCTTGGTGCGGAGATCGTTCGGGTCGAGCACGTCGCGTATCAGCGACAGCTCGTCGGAGGTGGGCATGCGCGACTCGGGGACGTCGCTGGGGATCACGAGCTCGAAGCCGGTGGCGGCGACGATCTCGTCGACGGTGACGCCAGGGTGCACGGATCGCACGCGCATCGTCCGAGCGGGCGTCTCGAAGTCGAACGTGCCCAGGTTGCTCACGACCCGCGGGATGCGGTGGAAGCGCGCCGCCTCCGGTCCCAGCTCCGCGGCGCGGTCGTACCCGATGCCGGTGACGACGTCGACGTGCTCGACGAACACCTTGGGCGAATGGTTGGGCACCCAGTAGCTGGTGGGGTCGTTGATCGTGTTGCCCGGCGCGCCCCGAAAGCCGAGGAGCTGCACCTTGGGCGCGTCGAGCGGTCCGATGCACGCGATGTTCTGATTGCCGGTGCGGTCGATCTGCGTGGCGCCCATCATCACGTGCCGGCGCCCCGACCACGTGACCTCGAGCATTATGCGGTATGGGTTCCAACCTTCGATCACCTTCGGCGCGTCGGGTACGCCGACCGGGAGATCGTTGGCGACGAACAGCGCCTCGCCGTCGGTGAGCACGAGATCGGGCTCGAACGTCGCCCGTGCGAGACGACCGCCGATGCTCGGGACGGTGCCGATCGGGTTGGCGACGATCTCGCCGTCACCCCGAAACGCCTCGGCGCACGCGATGACACACACGTCGGCGCGCGTGAAGTCGCTCACGCCAACCCGACCTGGGCGAGGTAGTCGGCGTGCGTCGGCGGATCGACGTACTTGGTGCGGAACGCGTCCCACGCTTCGGGCGACTTGGCGCTGGCGGCGTATTCGCGCTGGAACGCCTCGTCGCGCTCGTAGTCGGGCGCGCACGACGTGAAGTGCGCTCCGTGCGGCGCCTCGACGACCGCGTCGGTCAGATGGCGCGGAACCCGCAGGCTCTCGACCGGGCCCTCGGCGAGGAAGTCGTCGGTCGCGACGACCTTCTCCACCGATACGAACCGCTTCGTGGCGGCGCGGAGCATGAGGTCGTCCATGTAGGGATCGACGCCGAGGAACTGTCCGTTGCCGCGTTCGTCGCCGCGGTGCAGATGGACGATGGCGGCGTCGAGCTCGATCGCGGGCGCGGCCACGAGCTCCTCGCCGTCGGCGTACGGCGAGCGGACGGTCCGCAACCCGGGGTGGGCGCGGAACAGGTCGGACCCGAGCCCCACTCGCGTCGGCAGGAACGGGACGCGCCACGCCGCGGCCTGCAGCCCGAGGAAGAACGTGCCCTCGTCGTGTTGCACGGTCTCGATGGAGCGCGACTCGACCGCGGCGCGGAAGTGTGGTTCCAGCGGGATCGAGTCGAGTGAGACGAACGCGAACACGACCCGCGCGACCTTGCCGGTCGCGCAGAGCAGGCCCACATCGGGGCCGCCGCACGAGACGACCGTGAGATCGGCGAGCTCGGACCGGGCGATCGTCCGTACGATGCTCATCGGCTTCCGGCGGGAACCCCACCCGCCGATGCCGATCGTCATGCCGTCCCGCAGCTCGGCGACGACGTCGTCCTCGCGCGCCCGCTTGTCCGGCATCTACTTCCCGAACTCGGGGTCGCGCTTGTCGACGAACGCGTCGCGCGCCTCGTCGGCGACCCCGGAGAGGTTGAGCTCGAAGGTGTAGCCCTGCTCGTACCGGTACGACTTCTTGACATCGACCGGGTCGATGCCGTTCAGCGACTCCTTGGCGGCGCGGATCACGACCGGGCTCTTCTCGGCGATCCGGCCGGCGAGCGCGTAGGCGGCGTCTCGCAGCCGATCGTGCTCCACGACCGCGAGCACCGAGCCGTAATGATGCAGCTCCTGGGCGGTTGCGGTCGTCGACGTGTACACCATCTCCCGCATCTTGTGCTGCGGCACCAGGCGCGCCAGGTGGGTGGCGGCGCCGAGCGCGCCGCGGTCGACCTCGGGAAGCCCGAACGTCGCGTCGGTCGTGGCGAGGACGATGTCGGCGTTGCCGGCGAGGCCGACACCGCCGCCGAGGCAGTAACCGTGGACGGCCGCGATCACCGGAACAGCGCATTCGTACACGGCGGCGAACGCGGCGAAGCACCCCCGGTTGGCGCCGACGAGCGCATGGAAGCCTTCGGTGCGCTGCATCTCCTTGATGTCGACGCCGGCGTTGAAGCCCTTACCCTCCGCCCGCAGGATCACGACGCGCACGCGCGGGTCGTCGCCGAGGCCCCGGATGGTGTCCGCGAGCTCGAACCATCCTGCGACGGTGAGCGCATTGACCGGCGGATTGTCCATCACGACCTCGGCGATGCCGTCGCCGTCGACCGCGTGCGTGATGCCCATCGCGTTCCTGATGGTCCGTCAGATTCGACGGCTACCTTATCCGCATGGCCGATCCGCTGGACATGACGGACAAAGCGGTGATCGTCACCGGCGGGTGTCGCGGCGTCGGGCGCGGGATCGCGGAACGGTTCCTCGACGCCGGCGCCGATGTCGTCGTCTGCTGCCGGCACGAGCCCGAATCGCCGCCGCGCGGTGGTGACCGCGAGGCGTTGTTCGTCGCCGCCGACGTGCGCGAGCCGGAGGAGATCGACAAGGTGATCGGGTTCGCCACGAACCGGTTCGGACGGGTCGACGTGCTCGTGAACAACGCCGGGGGATCACCCCCGGCGGATTCGGCCACCGCGTCGCCGAAGTTCTCGACCGCGATCATCTCGCTCAACCTCGTGGCGCCGCTCGTGTTCGCGCAGAAGGCGAACGCGGTCATGCAGGAGCAGGCGGAGGGCGGGGTCATCATCAACATCGCCAGCGTCAGCGGGCTCCGCCCGTCTCCGGGGACCGCTGCGTATGGCGCGGCCAAGGCGGGGTTGCTGAACCTGACCGAGACCCTGGCGGTGGACTACGCCCCCA
>JBKOZX010000201.1:0-13985 GCA_046726115.1 Actinomycetota bacterium
GCCGTAGACGATCCCGTCGGGCCCGCCGAACGCGGCGCGCGTGCCGTCAGTGTCGAGGCAGCCGGTGTCGATGTTGTGCGGCTGCCACTCCGGTAGTCCCTCGGTGCAGCGCCGCAACGGTCCGTCATCATCGAGTGCGCGCCGGTACACCGCGCCCTGCTCCGTGAACGGTCCGGTCGACGCGCTGACGAGCAGCAGGTCGGCAGCGAGCGCGACGGCCCGGCAGTACGACGCATGGAGCCCGTCCGTCTGCACCGTCCACGTCGCGCCGGCGTTGTCGCTGCGGCAGAGGCCGACGGCGGCGGCGGCCAGCACGACGTCTGGCCGGTCGGGGTGCGCGCGGACCTGGTGGACGTCAGCGTCGACGTCGATCGTGGGCTGCCACGTCGCGCCGTCGTCGGTGGAGCGCGGGATCCCGCCCACGTGGACGTTTGCGAGCAGGACGCCGCCGGCGGTCGCCGTCAAGGAGCGGACGTACGGCTTGCGGCTGCCGACCGCGTGCCAGTCGTCGCGTCCGCGCACATCCTCGAAACCGGCGATCGGCTCGAAGCGTCGTGTCTTGAAGACGCGGGTCAGCGAGCCGCCCCAGCCGACGATCGCCTCGTCACCGCGGGCGACCATTGCGCCGTGGATCCCGAGCGAGGGCTCGGGAGTCTTCACCGTGAGTGCTTGCCGCCAGCCTTCGTCCGTCCGGTAGACGACCGACTGCGCGTCGACGATCACCCAGTCCTCGCTGAATGCGGTGATCCGGTGACCGGCAAGCTTGCGCTCCGACGACCCGTCGCCGTCGAGAGAGAACAACCCGTCCGCCGTCCCGACCAGGATGCTCATTGCACTTCCTTGTCGCCTTCTCCGGCGCCGTCGCAAGCTCCGGCTCTGCGATGACGGTCGGCAAAGCCGCCGTCTTCGCGATCGCAAGCTCCGGCTCCCGCGATGACGGTCAGCAAAGCTGCCGTCATCGCGTGCCCACTTTGAACCCGTCGAGCACCGTGGTCCAGCGGGCTGCCCCGGCGCGGTACGGCGCGTTGAAGCTGATGCGGTCGACGAGGTCGCCGTACCGGGCGAGCACTCGCGGCGCGATCTCCTCCGGTGTCCCGCGCACGGTGAAGGCGTCGACGAGCTCGTCGTCGATGAGGTGGCCCAGGTCCTCCCAACGCCCCTCTTTCGACAACCGGTTGAGCTCGGGCTGGAGGTCGCCCCAGCCGTGCGCGTCGAGCACCCGGCGGTACGCAGGTGTCGTGCCAGAGAACGCGAGCTGGCGGCGCACGCCGTCCTCGGCGACGGCGATGTCGGCCTCGGAGTCGCCGGTCAGGATCATCAGCGGGAAGGAGATCTCGAAGCCGTCGCGCGACCGGCCGGCGCGCTCGAAGCCGCGTTCGAGCGCGGGCAGTGTGACGTCGCGCAGGAACCGCTCGGTGCTGAACGGGTGGACGAGGAAGCCGTCAGCGACCTCGCCCGCGACCTCCGTCATCGCCGGTCCCACGCCGGCGAGCCACAGCCGCGGCGGTCCGAACGCGTTCGGCCCCGGGTTGAAGAACGGCGTCATCAGCGTGTGCCGGTAGAAGTCGCCCTCGAAGCGCAACGGCGCACCCTCGTGCCAGCACGCCCAGATGGCGCGGACCGCGAGCGCGAGCTCGCGCATGCGGGCCGCCGGCTTCGACCACGGCATCGAGAACCGCTTCTCGATGTGCGGGCGGATCTGCGATCCGAGGCCGAGGATGAAGCGCCCCTCCGACGCGAGCTGCAGGTCGTACGCGGTCTGCGCCAGCGTCATCGGGCTGCGGGCGAACGCGACCGCGATCGCGGTCGCCAGCTCCAGACGCTCGGTGTGCTCGGCAGCGAGGAGCACGGGGAGGAACGGGTCGTGCGGCCCCTCGAACGTGTACGCGCCGTCATAGCCGCCGGCTTCGAGCTCGCGCGCCCGGCCCGGAATCTCTCTGAGCTTGTCGTTCAGTGACCCGTCGACCTTCACGCTTCTCCTGTCGCCGTCGCAAGCTCCGGCTTTGCAACGACGGTCGGCAAAGCCGCCGTCGCTGCGTGATCGTAGGTCGGTGGGTGAACGCGAGAGAGGGGACGCGAACGGCGGCTGTACGCTGCCTCCATGAGTGAAGACCTGAAGCCTCGCAGCCGCGAAGTCACCGACGGCATGGAGCGCGCTCCGGCCCGGGCGATGCTGCGGGCAATCGGCATGACCGACGCCGACTGGGACAAGCCCCAGATCGGGGTCGCGTCGAGCTGGAACGAGGTCACGCCCTGCAACATGCCGCTCGACCGGCTGGCCAAGCGGGCCAAGGACGGCGTCCGGGCGGCGGACGGCTTCCCGATCGAGTTCGTCACCATCGCGGTGAGCGACGGCATCTCGATGGGGCACGAGGGCATGCGCGCCTCGCTCGTGAGTCGCGAGATCATCGCCGACTCGATCGAGTGCATGATGCACGCCGAGCGGTTCGACGGCATGGTCACGTTCGCCGGCTGCGACAAGAGCCTGCCCGGCATGCTCATGGCCGCGGGCCGGCTCAACCTCCCGTCGGTGTTCCTGTACGGCGGCTCGATCCTCCCCGGCCACTGGAAGGACCAGGCGCTCGACGTCGTCAGCGTGTTCGAAGCGGTGGGCGCGTGCGCGGCCGGCACGATCACCGAGAACGAGCTGGGTGAGATCGAGAAGCGCGCTTGTCCGACCGAAGGGTCGTGCGCGGGGATGTTCACCGCCAACACGATGGCGTCGGCGGCGGAGGCGCTCGGCATGAGCCTTCCCGGCAGCTCGTCGCCACCGGCCGTGGACCGGCGCCGCGACGACCTCGCGTTCGAGTCCGGGGAGGCGGTCGTGCAGCTGCTCGCGTCCGGGATCCGGCCGCGCCAGATCATGACCAAGCCCGCGTTCGAGAACGCCATCGCGGTGGTCATGGCGCTCGGGGGATCGACGAACGCCGTACTGCACCTGCTGGCGATCGCGCACGAGGCGAAGGTCGACCTCGAGCTCGACGACTTCAACCGTGTCGCGGCCAAGGTGCCGCACATCGCCGACATGAAGCCGCACGGCGCGTTCCACATGGCCGACCTCGACCGCATCGGAGGCGTGCAGGTGGTGCTGCGGGAGCTGCTCGAGGCCGGGCTGCTCCACGGCGACTGCCTGACCGTCACCGGCAAGACCATGGCCGAGAACCTCGCCGACCTCGACCCGCCCAAGCCGGATGGCGACGTCGTGCACGCGCTGCGCGACCCGATTCACGCGCAGGGCGGCATCGCCGTGCTGCGCGGGTCGCTCGCGCCGAACGGGGCGGTGGTGAAGGTGGCCGGTCTCGACAGCGACCGCTTCGAGGGCACCGCCCGCGTGTTCGACGGCGAGGACGCCGCCATGGAGGCCATCCTCGCCGGGAGGATCAACGCCGGCGACGTCGTCGTGATCCGCTACGAGGGGCCGAAGGGCGGCCCGGGGATGCGGGAGATGCTGGCGGTCACCGGCGCGATGAAGGGCGCCGGTCGGGGGGCCGACGCCGCGCTCATCACCGACGGGCGTTTCTCGGGCGGCACGCACGGCTACTGCGTGGGGCACGTCGCGCCCGAGGCCGTCGACGGTGGGCCGATCGCGTTCGTCGAGGACGGCGACCGCATCGTGATCGACGCCGCGAGGCACACACTCGATCTCGTCGTCGACGACGCCGCTCTGAACCGGCGCAAGGCTGACTGGAAGCTACCCGACCCGCGCTACACGAGCGGGGTGCTCGCCAAGTACGCCAAGCTCGCCCAGGGCGCCGAGCACGGCGCGATCACCAACGTCTGAGGATGCGTCCGTCATGCGCACTCTGTGCGCATGAGGTACGCATCGAGAGGTGACGCGTGCCCGAGGGAATCGAGGTCGAGTACGCGCGCCGGCTCATCGAGGAGCGCGCGCTGGCCCGAGAGATCGCGGGGGTTGACGCGCCCGACGCCTGGTACCTCAAGCGAGGCCTGATCGCCGCTGCGGTCGACACCGCGCTGCCCGGCCACCGGTTCACGGCCGCCCGCCGGCACGGCAAGCTCCTCCTCCTCGACACCGATCGCGGCGGCCCGACGCTCGGGTTGCACCTCGGTATGAGCGGACGCGTGCTGATCGACGACGAGGCGGCCGGCGATCCGCTCATCTACGGCAGCAATCTCGAGAACCCCGCTTGGCACCGCTTCACCGTCCACTTCTCCGACGGCGGCTCGCTGGCGCTACGTGACCCGCGCCGGCTGGGCGCGGTCGAGCTCGACCCCGACGAGGAACGGCTCGGACCCGACGCGTTCACGATCACGCAGGGCGAGCTCGACCACGTGATCACCCGCAGCCGCGCGCCGGTGAAGGCGGTCCTGATGGACCAGGCGCGCATCGCCGGGCTCGGCAATCTGCTCGTCGACGAGGTCCTGTGGCGGGCGGGGATCGACCCCCTCCGGCCGGCACGTGACCTCGACCGCAACGAGCGACGGCGACTGCACCGCGCCATCGGCCGGACGCTGACGTTGACGCTCGAACGCGGCGGGTCGCACACGGGGGACCACATGGCGCAGCGCATGCCCGGAGGCCTATGCCCCAAGGACGGGACGCCATTCGAGCGCCGCACGGTGGCCGGACGTACCACGTTCTCCTGCCCGAAGCACCAGCGCTGACCGGCGCGTGCGCGTACCCCGCGCTGCGCGCTCATCGACCTCTCACGCGCGCTGTGTCCCAATCACCCGGTGAAGGCGACCGCGGCGGCTGCGGTCGGGATCATCCTCGAGCGGCGCTCCCGGTGAGTCTCGACGCCGGCGTCACGCCGTACGATGCCGATGTGCGCGTCCTGGTTGTGGAGGACGAAGCCAAGATGGCGGCGCTCGTACGGAAGGCCCTCGAGCTCGAGGGCTACTCGGTCGACATCGCCCAGAACGGGACCGACGCCGTCTGGCTCGCCACCGAGAACGAATACGACACCATCGTCCTCGACGTCATGATCCCGGAGCCCGACGGCTTCGAGGTGTGCCGGCGCCTTCGCGCCGACGGTCGGTGGGCGCCGATCCTGCTGCTTACCGCCCGGGACAGCGTCGACGACCGCGTCGTCGGGCTCGACGCCGGCGCCGACGACTACCTGGCGAAGCCGTTCTCGTTCGACGAGTTGTACGCGCGTCTGCGTGCCCTCACGCGACGCGGCGCTCCGCAGCGCCCGCCCGTCCTCGAGGTCGGCGACCTCCGACTCGATCCGGCGACGCATCGGGTGACGCGCGCCGACAAGGACGTCGACCTGAGCCCCAAAGAGTTCGCGCTGCTCGACCTGTTCATGCGTCACCCCGACGAGGTCCTGAGCCGCACCAAGATCCTCGAGCACGTCTGGGACTTCGCCTATGACGGGACGTCCAACGTCGTGGACGTCTACGTTCGGTATCTACGCGAGAAGATCGATCGGCCGTTCGACCGCACGACGCTCGAGACCGTCCGGGGAGTGGGGTACCGGCTCCGGACCGACGCATGACGGCCGCTGACGTCGCCGGCATCGCTGACGTCGTGGGAGCACTGCCGCTGCCTGACCGGTGAGGCTCCGTCCGCGAACACTGCGCGGGCGGCTCACGCTCGCGCTCGCGTCCGTTACCGCGGTGTTGTGCTTGCTGGTCGGCGTGCTCGTCGACTACCAGTACCGCAACGCGCTCCGCGACGCGCTCGACGACGGCCTCGTCACCCGGTTCGAGAACCTCGAGCGCGACCTCGCGACGAGCGGCGATCTGGCGGTGGAGCCCGCGCTGCCCGATGACGAGGCGTTTGCACAGATCGTCGGTCCCGACGGCGAGGTCGTGAACGCAGCGCCACGCGCGCTCCTCGACCGGCGCGTGCTGACGAAGCAGGAGTTCGCCGAAGCGCAGCAGCATCGGATCACCGTCGAGCGATCGGCCGCGCCCGCCCATCAGCAGTCGCGTCTCCTCGCGGGACCGGCCGGACAGCGCGGCCTCGGCCTCGTGGTCGTCGTCGGCACGTCCCTCCAGGAAGCGACGCAGGCGCAGCACCGGCTGGAGCTTGCGCTCGTGATCGGCCTGCCGCTCCTCGCGGTGATCGTGTCCGTCGCCGGTTGGTATCTCGCCGGCGCCGCCCTCACGCCAGTGCGCGACCTCGTCCGAGAAGCCGACGAGGTCTCTGCCGCCGCGGCGCGGGGTCGGGGCCGGAAATTGTCGATACCCGAGTCGGGGGAGGAGCTCGCCGAGCTCGCGCGCCATCTCAACGAGCTCATCGCCCGGATCGAAGGCGCGCTCGAGCACGAACGCGCCTTCCTCGACGACGCCAGTCACGAGCTGCGCACGCCGATCTCGATCACGCGCAGTGAGCTGGAGCTCGCGCGCATGCAAGCCGACGACGAGAGCGACGCGGCGCGGGCGCTCGACTCGGCGCTCGAGGAGGTCGGTCGACTGGACCGGCTTGCCGTGAGCCTGCTCGTCCTGGCCCGCACCCGATCAGCCGGACCGCCCCCGCCCAACACCGTCGACCTCGGGACGCTGGCCGAGCGCGCCGCCGAGACGGTCAGCCGGTCGGGCGCGGCAGACTCCATGCCGGTCGAGGTGACGGGCTCGGCGCTCACCCAGGGAGACGAGGGCGCGATCGAACGCGCGGTGCTCAACCTGCTCGAGAACGCGGCGCGCTACGCGAGCCACCGCGTGGACGTCGCGATCTCGAGCGACGGCGACACGGCGGTGGTCGCCGTGCGTGACGACGGCCCCGGCTTTCCGCCCGAGCTCCTTCGTCGAGCCGCGGGCCGGTACGTCCGCGGACCGAACACCGGGCCGGGCTCCGATGGGGGGGCCGGGATGGGACTGGCTATCGTCGATGCCATCGCCGCTGCGCACGGCGGCGACATCCAGATCGAGAATCGTCCCGAAGGCGGGGCCGAGGTGCAGCTGCGGCTCCCGCTCGGGAGTCAGTAGCGAGCGCCTGCCTCACCGCTCTCTCATGGCGGTGAAGCCAGGCTCTGGGTCGTCGTAGCAGGCGGCTTCCGGCGGACGGGCCACACAGACGGAGGAAAGCAGTGCAAGGGACTCGACCCGCGACGGAGACGCGGGTCGCCCGGCGCCCGACACCGGTCCGTCGTCGATTGCGGCTGCTGGGGCTCGCGGTCACCGGCGCCGGCGTCCTCAACGTCGTCTCGGCCCTCACCCCCGAGTTCCGCGGGCGGCTCGAGCTCGTCCGCGACGCGTTCACGCCCGAGGTGGCGCACTTCGCGCTCGGAGCGACGGCGCTGGTCGGCGTGGCGCTCGTCCTGCTTGGCCGCGGGATCGCCCGGCATCGTCGCGTCGCCTACCGGGCCGCGCTTGGTCTGCTTGCGGTCTCAGCCGTGACGCACGTCCTCAAGGGCCTCGACGTCGAGGAAGCCATCGTGCTGCTCGGCGTCGCGCTGCTCCTGGTGCGCTCGAGGCGGCTGTTCACGGCGCCGACGCCGCCCGCCCGATGGCGCACCGCCGCCAAGGTCGTCCTGACGGTGATCCCGGTGGCGTTCGCGTACGGGGTCGCGGGCTTCGCCATTCGGCACAACCGGGTGAAGCCCGAGTTCACGGTTCTCGGCGCCGTCCACGAGACGGCGGCGCGCCTCGTCGGGCTCACCGGCCCGTTCCAGGTCAGCCACGGGCTCGGGAGCTGGTTCCCGGCTTCGATCACGGTGCTCGGCTTCGGCGTCGTGATCGTGATCGCCGGCGCGCTCCTGGCGCCGGTCACCGAGCGCTCTCTGGCCCCGGCAGAGGAACGCGATGGCATCCGTCGGCTCGTGAACCGGCGCGGCGGCGACACGCTCGATCCCTTCGCGCTCCGGCACGACAAGCGGTACATCCTTTCCTCCGACGGTCGCGCGGCCGTGGCCTATCGGTATGTCAACGGCACCGGGCTGGCGTCCGGCGATCCGGTCGGCGACCCGGCTTCGTTCGCGGATGCGTTCGACCGGTTCCTCGCCTGGTGCACCGAGCGGGGGTGGCGTCCGGCGGTGATCGGCGCCCGGGGCGATCACCTCGCGCTCTACGAGGCCGTCGGCCTCCGGTCCCGGTACCTCGGGGACGAGGCCGTCATCGACGTCGAGCAGTTCACCCTCGACGGCCGCCGCATGCGCGGAGTCCGGCAGGCGTACAACCGCACCAAGAACTTCGGCCTCACCGCCGAGGTCCACCGTGAGGGCGAGCTCGATCCGACGCTGCGCCGCGCGCTCGTCGGCATCTCCGACCGCCACCTCGCCGGCGGGCGCGAGCGCGGCTTCTCGATGGCCCTCGATGGTTTGCTCACGGGTCGCGATGCCGACTGCGTGATCGCCGTCTGCCGCGACTCCAACGGGACGCCGATCGCGTTCCAGCGCTACGTGCCGTGCAAGGGCGGGACCGGCTTGTCGCTCGACACCATGCGACGGGACGCCGTCGGGCCGAACGGCGTGAACGAGCGACTCATCGTCGAGACGGTGTTCTGGGCGCGCGAACGCAAGATCGGCGAGGTGTCGTTGAACTTCGCAGCATTCAAGGGTCTCATCGAGGAGGACGCCGACCTCGGGCCACTGGAGGGCGCGCAGGCGTGGGTCATCAAGAAGCTCAACCCCTACTTCCAGATCCAGTCTCTGCTGACGTTCAACGCCAAGTTCGATCCGCGGTGGGTGCCCCGCTACCTCGTCTACCGGTCTATCGGTGACCTCGCTCCGGTCGCCGTGGCCGCGCTGAGTGCCGAGTCGTTCCTGCCGTTCGACCGCGGACCCCGCTGCGAGTGCGGCGTCGCAGAGCGCGAGCCCCAGCCCCAGCCCCAGCCCGTCGGCTGACGATCGAGCGCCACCCGCCTACGGAGCCGCGTGGCCGGGGCGCGGAACGGTTCTGTCGGGCCGCGCTCGCCGCGCTCGAGGGTCGCTTCCCCGACGGCGTCCGCAGCGTGACCAGCGTGCGCCTCGCAGTGGGCACGAAGCACGGGTGGCGATCGAGGTTGCGCCGGACGGTCTGCGTGCACCAAACTGGGTGTCGCATGGATCGCCAGAGCATCCTCGTAGTCGTTACCTAGCGCGCAGCGCACCACCGCGTCTGCGCGCCTTCGCCCCTCGCAAAAGCGAGGGGCTTTTCATATCCCGGACGTCTGCCCAACCCACCCGGCCCGCACCCCCAACCCACCACCCTGAAGAGGAACGATGAAGCTGACCGGAGCCCAGGCCCTCATCAAGAGCCTCGAGATGGAGGGCACCGAGGTCATGTTCGGGCTGCCGGGCGGGGCGATCCTGCCCGTGTACGACCCGTTGATCGACTCGTCGATCCGCCACATCCTCGTCCGCCACGAGCAGGGCGCCGGCCACATGGCCGAGGGTTTCGCGCACGCGACCGGCCGCCCCGGCGTGGCGATGGTCACGAGCGGCCCGGCCGCCACCAACATCGTCACCGCCCTTTGCGACGCCTACATGGACTCGGTCCCGATCGTGGTCATCACCGGGCAGGTCGCATACTCGGTGATCGGCACTGACGCGTTCCAGGAGTGCGACACCGTCGGCATCACGATGCCCGTGACGAAGCACAACTGGCTGGTCACCGATCCGCAGGAGATCCCGCGCATCATTCGCGAGGCGTTCCACGTGGCGACGACCGGACGGCCGGGGCCGGTGGTGGTGGACGTGCCCAAGGACGTGTCGAACCAGATGATGGACTGGCACTGGCCGGAGGCCGTCGACCTGCCTGGCTACAAGCCGAACGTAAAGGGCCACCCGAAGCAGATCAAGGACGCGGCCCGACTCTGGGGCGAAGCGCACCGGCCGGTCATTTACGCCGGCGGCGGCATCCTGAAGGCACGCGCCGCCGACGCGCTCAAGCAGCTGGCCGAAGCCACCTGCACGCCCGTGGTCACCACGCTGATGGCGCGCGGCTCGTTCCCGGACGACCATCCGCAGTGCCTCGGCATGCCCGGCATGCACGGCAACTACACCGCGGTCACGTCGATGCAGAAATGCGACCTGCTGATCGCCTTGGGCTCGCGCTTCGACGACCGCGTCACCGGGAAGGTGGACGCGTTCGCGCCGGGCGCCAAGGTGATCCACGTGGACATCGACCCGGCCGAGCTGGGGAAGGTCCGCCGTCCTGACGTGCCGATCGTCGGCGACTGCCGCCTCGTCATCGAGGAGCTCGTGAAGGCGGTGCGCGCGAACCAGCAGAAGGACGAGTGGCCCGACATCAAGCCGTGGTGGACGCAGCTGCGCGAATGGCAGGAACGGCACCCGCTGCACTACGAGCAGCTGGAGGACGGCCCGCTCAAGCCTCAGTACTGCATCGACATGCTGCGAGACCACTCGCCGGACGACACGATCGTCGTGGCCGGCGTCGGCCAGCACCAGATGTGGACGAGCCAGCGGTGGAAGTTCAACTCCCCGAACACGTACGTGAACTCCGGTGGTCTCGGCACGATGGGGTTCGCCGTGCCCGCGTCGATCGGCGCCAAGGTGGGGAAGCCCGACCGGATGGTGTGGGCGATCGACGGTGACGGCTGCTTCCAGATGACCGCGCAGGAGCTCGTGACCGCGTCGGCCGAGCGCATCCCGGTCAAGATCGCCATCCTCAACAACGCGTACCTGGGCATGGTGCGTCAGTGGCAGGAGCTCTTCTACGAGGAGCGCTACAGCGAGGTGTACCTGTCACCCGACCTGCCCGACTACGCCAAGTGGGCCGAGGCCATGGGCTGTGTGGGCTTCAAGGTCGACACGCCCGACGACGTCGTGCCCACGATCGAGAAGGCCAACGAGATCGACGACCGGCCCGTCGTGGTCGACTTCCAGGTCGACTACCGCGAGAAGGTGTACCCGATGGTGCCGGCCGGCGGCTCGAACGACGACATCATCCTCGACCCCGCCCACGACAAGTCGGTCGGGAGATGAAGGCGGAGCCGCCGGTGACGGGGCCGCGGAGCCGGAATCGACCCGGAGAAATTGGGAGGTAGTGATGGCGAACGGCCCTCAGCATCACATTCTCTCCGTACTCGTCGAGAACAAGTTCGGCGTGCTCTCACGCGTGGCCGGGCTGTTCTCCCGGCGCGGCTACAACATCTTCTCGCTCGCAGTCAGCCCGACCGAGGACGAGCGGCTGAGCCGCATGACGATCGTCGTCGACGCAGAGTCGGCGCCGCTCGAGCAGGTCACCAAG
Source organism: Actinomycetota bacterium (assembly GCA_046726115.1). Lineage (GTDB taxonomy): Bacteria > Actinomycetota > Acidimicrobiia > IMCC26256 > JACDBD01 > JALZAA01. Next base: position 11,101 of record JBKOZX010000201.1, read on the forward strand.
CAGCTCAACAAGGTGATCCCGGTGATCAAGATCACCGAGCTCACGCCGGACGAGGCCGTCGAGCGCGAGCTCATGCTGGCGACCGTCAAGGCCGCCGCCGAGACCCGCTCGCAGGTCACCGAGCTCGCCGCGATCTTCGAGGCGAAGATCGTCGACGTCGGCTACGAGGCGATGACGCTCATGGTGGCCGGCACGCCCGAGAAGCTCGACGCCATCAGTGACCTCCTGACGCCGTTCGGGATCGTCGAGTCGCAGCGGACTGGCCGGATCGCTCTACCCAAGCTGGCCCGCCAGACCACGAAGCTCCGGGCGGTCAAGGACCGGGGCGCGTAGCCTCGCAACGCTCGAGACCGGGAGGGAATCGATGCCCGCGACCATCTATTACGACGACGACGCCGACCTCGCGTTGCTCGAGGGCCGCAAGGTCGCGGTGCTCGGCTACGGATCGCAGGGCCACGCCCACGCGCTGAACCTGAAGGACTCCGGCGTCGACGTGCGCGTCGGCCTGCGCGACGGCTCGTCGTCGTGGGCCAAGGCCGAAGCGGCGGGCCTGGCGGTGACGACGATCGCGCAGGCGTGCAAGGAAGCCGACGTGATCATGATGCTGCTCCCGGACACCGAGCAGGCCGCGATCTACACGCGCGACATCGAGCCCAACCTCGACGACCGCGACTCGCTCGCCTTCGCGCACGGGTTCAACATCCACTTCGGGCAGATCCGCCCGCCCAAGGGCGTCGACGTGTGGATGATCGCCCCGAAGGGACCCGGGCACCTGGTGCGGCGCACGTTCGAGGAGGGCGGCGGCGTCCCGTCGCTCGTCGCCGTGCAAGCCGACGAGACCGGGAAGGCCAAGCAGACCGCGCTCGCGTACGCCCGCGCGATCGGCGCCACGCGCGCCGGCGTGCTCGACACGACGTTCGAAGAGGAGACCGAGACCGACCTTTTCGGCGAGCAGGTCGTGCTCTGCGGCGGGCTCACCGAGCTCATCAAGTCGAGCTACGAGACGCTCGTCGCCGCCGGCTACCAGCCCGAGTCGGCGTACTTCGAGACCCTGCACGAGGTGAAGCTGATCGTCGACCTCATCTACGAGGGCGGCATCACCAACATGCGCTACTCGATTTCGGACACCGCCGAGTACGGCGACATGACGCGCGGCCCGCGGATCATCACCGAGGAGACGCGCGCCGAGATGCGCCAGATCCTGGATGACATCCAGTCCGGCCGGTTCGCCAACGAGTGGATCCTCGAGAACCAGGCCGGTCGCCCCGTGTTCAACGCCCTCCGCCGCCAGTCGGCCGAGCACCCGATCGAAGAGGTGGGGGAGCGCCTCCGGGGGATGATGCCGTGGATTGGCGCCGGCAAGACTCGTCCCCAGGATGCCTCGGGCGGCTGACGCAACAAACGCGAATAGCCGCCCGGCGGACGGGGCACACTGCTCCGATCGGGCAGGGCATGCACTGGTCCCCGACCCCCCCGCGGAGACGATGCAGCCCACAGGACCCAAGAACCCCGCCACGCGGGCGGAGCGACGACGCCTCGAGCGCTGGGTCGAACGGCTCGAGGTAACGCTCGCGGTGGCCCTCTTCGCCGGTGCGTTCGCGCTCGGCAACGGGATCCTCAGCAGGGGCGGCGGGAAGAGCGCCGACGCGAAGTCGAGTAATGCGCACGGCGCGCAGCCCTCCTCCGCCACCAAGCCGAACCCGAAAACGAAGCCGACGGCGACCGGAGCACCGTCGACGGGAGCGCCGTCAGCGTCGTCCGAGCCGTCGACACAGGGCGCTCCGACGAGGGGCGCGCCGCCGTCGGTGACGCAGCCGCCGGCGTCGTCACCGCCCCCGTCGGAGGAGCCGACGTCGCCCCTGTCCTCGTCGCCGGAGACCTCACCACCCGGGACGTCGTCGCCGGAAACGTCGGCTCCCGACACCACGTCGCCTGGTCACGGCCACGGCCGCCGCTGAGGAACGACGACTACGGCGACAGGTCGAGCGACCGCGTCGCGGCCGGCAGGCCAGCACGCTGGATCTCGCCCGACACGCGCAGCACGAGGTCCACGTACTCCAACGAGTGGTTGTAGTTCCAGACCGCGCCGCCCAGGCTCGCCGGGTCCCCGCCACCGTTGGCGCACAGGTACTTGGCTGCACCGAAGACGGAGTCGACGGGATTGTCGACGTCAGCCTTGCCGTCGTTGTTGCCGTCGACGCCGAACTCGGCCCACGTCTCCGGGAGGAACTGCATCGGTCCCTGCGCCCCCGCTGCGGAAATCGTCGCCGTATTGCCCCGGCGGCTCTCGACCGCGTGAATGGCGCCGAGGACCGACCACGGCAGTCCCGGGCACGTCCGTGCCGCGGATTGGTACACGTTCGCGGTGAGCTTTCGCACCGGGCGGCTCGCTTGACCGCTGCTCGCCCCGATGCCGAAGGCGTAGAACACGAGCCCGCCCAAGGCCACCGCCGGGATGACCAGCACCAGGAGCATGGCGCGCGGCAAGCGACGACGCGAACGCTTCGAGGATCTTGATCGACGGGGTGGCACGTGCATCTCTTTCCGCCCGGAATGCGTGCACGCGGAGCTTAGGGTCACGTTCGATGCCTAGGCGCCGCTGACCCCGCGCACTCGTCCGTTACGCCCCGCTCGCGGCGCGCGGCGTGCGTAGTCTCTGCGCGGGGACGGCGGCTTGGCCGACCGTCACCGCAAAGCCGGAGCTTGCGACGGCGAAGGAGGGGATTGTTGAGGGAAGTCAGCCTCACCGCCGTCGCCGCCGCGGTCGGCTACCTCCTCGGCACGATCCCGTCAGCCGACGTCGTGAGCTGGCTCGCGACCCGGGGCCGCGTCGACTTGCGGGTCGCCGGGAGCGGCAACCCCGGCGCGATCAACGCGATCAAGAT
>JBKOZX010000202.1:0-5155 GCA_046726115.1 Actinomycetota bacterium
TCTCGGTAGGACGCCGCCGTGCGACCTGCAAGCGCCGTTGCCGTGCTCAACAACGACCTGCGCCATCCCGCAGTGGTGGCGCGCGAAGCACTCTCGCTCGACTCGCTGTCAGGCGGACGCTTCGAACTTGGCCTTGGAGCCGGGCACGGCTTCCCCGAGTACGAGTCAGCAGGGATCCGCTTCGACGATGGAGCGACGCGCGTGGCACGTCTCGCCGAGGCCGTCGAAGTGCTGGATGGCCTGCTCCGCGGGAACGACGTCACCTTCAGTGGTGATCACTACCAGTTGATCGGCCACCGCGCCTGGCCGCCGGCGACACAGTCGCCGCGGCCACCGATCCTCGTCGGAGGCAACGGGCAGCGTCTGCTGAGCATGGCGGCCGCGCGCGCCGACATCGTGGGGTTCTCGGGCACCGGCAGAACGAAGGCGGATGGCCTCACCCACGAGGCAACCGGCTTCCCGCCCGAGGCAGTCGATGAGCGGATCGCCGTCGTGCGAGGCGCGTCAACATGGCGAGAGGTCGAACTGCACGCGCTCATCCAGCACGTGGTCGTGACCGACGATCCCACCGGTGCCGCCGAGGGCCTCCGCAAGCTGGTGCCCGAGCTGAGCGCAGAGGACATCCTCGCCACGCCCTATGTATGGATCGGCACGGTCGAGTCGATCTGCGACAAGGTCCGCGCCGCGAGGGAACGTTGGGGCTTCTCATATTTCACCCTCTTCGAGCACTCGCTCGAGGCAGCGACGCCAGTCGTGACCCAGCTCGCGGGCACCTGATCGAGCAGCCTGTAATGGGCCACTACCCGGCCGCACCGAACGCACGCACCGAACGTCACGGATGAGTGCGCCGGCGCGCCGATCGGCTCTTCTGGTGGCCAATGGTCGGGTAACGGTCGAGGCCGAGCGACCCGCGGGCGCTGACCTAGCGCTGAGTGGCGATGCCCGCCAAGCAGCGACGTGCAGCCTGGTAGAGGTTCCACATGCCGAGGGCGAGCTTCTCGGAGTCGAATTGTGGTTCCCACTCGAGGCCTCCGAGCAGGTCGCTGATGCAGAACGCGGCGGCGACGTCAATGCCGCGTGTTCACCAACCGCAAAGAGGGCTGCGGCCTCCATTTCGACGCACTGGACGCCTTGGTTCTGATAGTGGCGTGCTTCCTCCACGGTCTCTCGGTAGGGGCTGTCGATCGTCCACGAACTGCCACGCACGAACGACATGTGGGAAGACACAAGTTCCTGTTCCAGAGCGCTCGTGAGCGATGGGGATCCTGTCGCGTGAGTAGCCGGAGGCAGGTAGTGGTGGGAGACGCCTTCGTCGCGAACAGCCGCTTCGCACAGGACCACGTCTCCTGCAGCCAAAGATGGCTGCAATGAACCCGATGTGCCGATGCTCACGAACCGGGTTGTGCCGAGACAGGCCAGCTCCTCGATCACAACCGCGGCGACTGGGGCGCCGAACCCGAACCTCCCCATGACGCCGACTCGCCCGTGCGTCTCGTCGAGTGTGTGGACCTGGGCAGAGGGCGGGCCGGGGAATTCGCTGGTGGGCTCGGCGCCGACCGCGGCGTCGAAGAGGGGGGGCTGGTAGGTGAGGATGACGCCATCGGGGGGTTCTAGGTCCTTGGGAAGGAGACCGTGTGCAACCCGCCACCGGTAGAGGTCGACGGGATTGACCAGCGCGTCGTGAGCTGTTTCCCGTCGAAATTCGGAAACGGCATCGCCTACACGCTAGTGACGAAGCTTCATCTTCTGGGCGGAGATAGGCGCGCATCTGAAGGCGTACGAGCTCGCGCCAGTGCGGGCTTGACAACGCCTGGTAGGCGCGCGATCGGTGTCGCCGCCGCGCGCAGATCCGTCGCTGAGCAACGCGGTGCGGCTCAGCTGCGTGTCGCCGCCCGGACCATCGACATCAGGCGCTTGCGTTCGGCCTTTGTCTTGACGCGGACCCGGTCGAAATCGGCATCGATCCGGACGTCGCAGTAGAGCCCCGTCGGGTCCTCGTGGAAATGCAGGAACGCGCGGGACCCGCGGTAGAAGACGCCGCGTTTCTTCTCCGTGAGGCCGTCCACGCGACGCAAGTCGCGCAGCAGGTCGTCGAGATCGTCGAGGCCCGCCGCGCTCACGTGCTTCACGGGCCGATCATGACGGGTCGCGTGTGGTGTCGCTAGCCGGAGGCCGCGTGCCAACGCGGCGTCGGGCGTCGTCGGACAGGGGCTCGCGCCGGGCCCCCCGTCCCGGCCACCAGTCGCGCCAGCTCGCGAGTGCGTAGGCGAGCGCCAGCGCCCCCCACGCGCCGACCGCGTCGAGGAAGTAGTGGTTCGCGGTCACGACGGTGGCGAAGATGATCAGCGCCGGGTACGACGCCAGCAGTAGCCGGGCCCACGGGCGCCGAACGAGCGGCCACAACGCGAACACGGCCCAGGTGGCCCACGCGATGTGGATGCTCGGCATGGCGGCGTACAGGATCCCGATCTCCCGGGCGTGCGGGACGGGCTTGCCGATCGTGAAGTACGTCAGCCGGGTGTCGACGAACCCGAAGCTGGGGGGCAGCAGGCGCGGCGGCATCAGCGGATAGAGCCAGTAGCCGACCAGGGCAAGCACCAGGATCCACAGGAACGTGTTGCGCCAGCGCACGTACCGCGCGGGATCGAAGTGGTACAGCGCGACCAGCGTGACGACCGGCGCGACGAAGTGGATGCTCCCGTAGAAGAGGTTCCAGAAGCCGATGAACCACCGGTAGGGCAGGAACCACTCCTGGATCGTCCGCTCGTGGTTGATGCCGAGCCGCTGCTGCCAGTCGATGATCTGCTCTGCGTTCCGGAGGGCTCGGGATCGAGGCGCGTCGACGAGGTCCCGGGCCCAGCCGTAGAGCGGGTACAGCAACAGGACGATCGCCGCCGCCTCGAGCGCCCATCCGCCGCGGATCCGCTTGCTGCGCGGCCCGGACGGACGGCGGGCGGCGGCCATGCCCCACTTCAGCGGTCCGCCCCGGATTGGGCAACCCAGCCGCGCCGCCAGGGACGCGTAGCCCGAACGGACTAGCCTGCCCGGGCACCCGAAAACGGCCAGATCGGGCCATGTTCTCGGGCCCGGCGTGGTCACACAATCGGGTGTCACTCACCCCTTCGGGTGAGAGTGCGCGCGCCGAGCGAGCAGGAGATCGCGAGTCACCTTCGGACGGGGAGCCGCATGACCACGACGGCGACAGGGACCGCACGGCGCCTGCGGCTCTGGCTCGGCCTCGCCATTTCGGTCGGCGTTGCCTTCGCGCCCGGCCTGACCCGCGCCGAGGCGCTCACCCTGAGTGCGGCCGGGTTGACGTACGTCCTCGGCGCGACGCTGTTCGACGCCATCGCGGCGCGGCGGCGTGGCTTCCCGGCGCGCATCCTCACGCCGTTCCTGGGGCTGGTCGTCATCGAGGTGGTCATCGTCACCGCGCCGCGCGCGCTCGCGGCGGGGCTGGTGCTCTTCCTCCTCCTCGTGACGTTCTCGACGTACGTCGGCGGGCTCCGACGCGGCCTCTACCTGTCGGCGGTGGTCGTACCGTTCGCGATCGTTGCCAACGTGCTCGCGTCGGAGGCCGACCGACTGGACACGTCGACGCTGGCGACCTTCGCGATCGTCGTGCCCTTCGTCGCCCTCGCCACCGGTCGGCTGACGGCGGAGCGCCGCCGCACGGCCGTCGCGTTGGCGCGACTGCACGACGCGCTCGACGCCGCCGAGGCCCAACCCGATCTCGAGACCACGCTCGACTCGATCGCGATGTCAGTGGGCCATTCGGTCGGCGCCACCGTCGTCGGCGTCGTCCTGCGCGACCGTGACCGCGTCACCGTGGCGCACTGGACCACCGTGCCGTCCGGCCTCACGCCCGCCGACGCTGTGCGCTTCACCCGAGCCGAGCTCGAGCTCGGCCCCGAGAGCCCCCTGGGCGCAGGGCTGCGCGACCGCCGGCCGTTGATCATTCCCGACTTCGACGACGATCCTCGCTTCGCCGACTGGTCGAGTCCGTGGGAGCGGGTGGTGCGGGAGCTCGGCTGCCGGTCGCTCGTGCTGGTGCCGTTGCGGCTCGGGCGGGACGTGATCGGCGCTGTCGTGACCGCGTTCACGCGCACGGGCCCGGTGCCCGAGGACGACCTCGCGTTCCTCGAGGCGTACGCCGATCGGGCGGCGACGGTTGCCGTCCGGGCCCGCGCCTACGACCAGGAGCGAGAGTCGGCGGCGCAGCTGGCAGTGGCCGACCAGCAGAAGAGCGAGTTCCTCGCGGTCGTCTCGCACGAGCTACGCACTCCTCTGACCGCCGTGAAGGGGTTCGTCGACACGGTGCTGGTCCACTGGGACCAGCTCCCCGAGCCGCGGCGGCGCGACCTGCTCGGCCGGGCCTCGTCCAACGCCGACGAGCTCAACCGACTCGTCGGTCAGCTTCTCGACTTCTCCCGCGTGGACGCGTCGAGAGCGCGCATGTCACCACGGCTGGTCCATCTGCCCGAGGCGGTGGCGCGCGTGCTCGAGGACATCGCCCCGGTCCTCGCCGACCACCACGTCGAGGTCGACGTCGGCGACGACACCGCGATGTTCACCGACACCGCTGCCTTCGACCAGATCCTGACGAACCTGCTCACGAACGCGGCGAAGTTCTCGCCCTCCGGGAGCTGGATCGTCGTGCTGGCCGAGCCCGCCGGTGACGAGGTGGTCGTCTCCGTCACCGACGCGGGCGTCGGGATCGCGCCCGACGAGCAGGAACGGATCTTCGACCGCTTCTACCAGTCGCCGTCGAACGAACTGTCGCGGCGCGGGACGGGAGTCGGCCTCACCCTCGCCAAGAGCTTGATCGAGATGCAGGGCGGGCGCATCCGGGTGGAGAGCGAGCTGGGCCGCGGGTCCACGTTCGCGTTCGTGATGCCCGCGGCGCCGCCGGCCGACCAGCACGAGCACACGGTGCGCCAGGAGGTCGCGACGTGACGCGGCTCGGTGTTGTGTGCCGAGCGCTCGCGGTCGCGGCGACGGGCGGGAGCGCCGGGCTGGGGGTCGCGGGAGCGTTCGCGGCGCCGGCCGCGAACGCCCAGGTCGTGCCGCCCCCGACGCTGACCACGCCGCCAGTCGACGTCGTCGTGCCCGGCCTCGGCATCGATGTCCACGTCCCGGGCCAGGACGTCGGGGC
>JBKOZX010000203.1:0-5356 GCA_046726115.1 Actinomycetota bacterium
GACGCAGCCTTCGCAGAGGATGCATTCGGCCTGGTCGATGTGGAGGAACTGCTTGGGCTTGACCGCCGAGGTGAGGAACGCGGGATCGACTTCTTGGAGCTCGTAGTCGGTCACGAAGTCCGGCATCGGCGGGTTGGCGTCCGTCTTCGCCATCGCTCTACGCCTTCGACTTCACGGGTCGACCGAACCGGGACGTGCGCACGACCTTGCCCTCTTCGACCGCGGGCTCGGGCTTGGGCACGAGCCGCTTCTGCCACTTCGACCAAAGAAGGAGGTTGGCACCGAAGAAGACGCCGTAGATGACGACGACGATCATGTCGCGCAGCTGCTGGTAGTTCGGCTTGAGAAGGTACGTGTCGAGCACGTGCTTGTCGGGCGTCCACTGCAGGTACTTGTCCGAGAACGTGATCCACTCGCTCGGGATCACGGCATACCCCAGCGCCATGAGGAAGAACACGCCGACGGCGCCGGCCATCGCCTCGGCCCACGTGGTCGCGCGGTCCTGTGGGCGGGGGTCGCGCGACACGACCATCGCCAGCCCCAGGGCGACCGAGCCGAAAACGATCGTCCACACCATGAGGATCTGGATCGCGTGGAAGAACCCGCCGAGCAGGTAGCAGCCGATCACCAGCACGATCAGGAGCGGCACGCCCCGCTTCGGCGTCAGGATCTTGCGCTCGAGCGGTGGACGGAGGAGCGCGAGGACGAACGCGATCCCGATCGCCATGGCCACCAACGCGAAGATGAGGCGTCCGGCCGGGTGTGCCCACCCGAAGTACCAGCGGTCGAGGACGCTTTGAGGAATCAGGTTGGGCATGAGCCCGAGTGCCCTCCCGTCGCTCGGAGCCGCCGCTCCGAATAGCAATCGTGTTACCACGCTAGAGGAGGGGTGGGCACATTGGGCAGCGCAGGAACGCGAAGCTACGTGCACCGAACCTTGTGAACTTGTGCTCCGACGCACAGCGTGCGACCGGCGCCGAGGCGCTGTGCCACGATGCTCGGAGTGAGCGACCGCTTCGACGTCCTCGTGATCGGCGGTGGGCCGTCGGGGGCGGCGGCGGCGTACTGGCTCGCCCAACGGGGCCGGCGGGTGCTCGTCGTCGAGAAGAAGCGGTTCCCGCGCGAGAAGACGTGCGGAGACGGGCTGACGCCGCGGGCTGTGCGCGAGCTCCACGACATGGGGCTCGCCGACCCGCTCGCCGACTACCAGCGCTACGACGGCCTCCGCTCGATCGCGCACGGCGTCACGCTCGAGCTCGCCTGGCCCGACCACCCGGATTTTCCCCCGTACGGATACGTCATCCGCCGTCGCGACCTCGACGAGATGGTCGCGGGCCAGGCCGTGAAGGCGGGCGCCACCCTCTGGCCCGCGGCCGAGGCCACCGAGCCGCTCGTCGAAGGGGGCCTCGTCACGGGGGCGATCGTCCACCACAAGGAGAGCGGCACGCGCGAGCCGGTTCACGCGCGCTACCTCGTCGTGGCCGACGGCGCGAACTCCCGTTTCGGACGGTCCCTGGGCGCGGCGCGCAACCGGTCGTTCCCGCTGGGCATGGCCGTGCGCGGCTACTTCGAGAGCCCGTACCACGACGACCCCTGGATCGAGAGCCACCTCGACCTGCGGGACCGCGAGGGTAACCACCTGCCGGGCTACGGCTGGGTGTTCCCGGTCGGGGACGGCACCGTCAACGTCGGCGTCGGGCTGCTGTCGACGTTCTCGGGTTGGAAGTCCGTCAACACGAGCCATCTCATGGACGCGTTCGCTGCCACCGCGCCGGCGCGCTGGGGCATCAGCCCGGAGACGGCATGTGGGGCGCCGACCGGCGGCAAGCTCCCGACCGGCGGGTCCGTACGTCCGGCGACCGGCCCGACGTGGGTCGTCGTCGGCGACGCCGGCGCGGCGATCAACCCGTTCAACGGCGAGGGCATCGCATACGCGTACGAGACCGGCCGCATCGCGGCCGACGCGCTCGACCTCGCGCTCGCCACCAACGACGGGCTGGCGCTCCAGCGCTACCCGGAGAGGCTCGAGGAGCTGTACGGCCTCTACTTCAAGGTTGCTCGCGCGTTCGTGAAGGCGATCGGGAACCCGGCGGTGATGCGCGAGCTCACCCGGGTCGGCATGCGCTCGCAGACGCTCATGGAGTGGGTGCTGCGGATCATGGCCAATTTGCTCCGTCCCGACGAGCTCGGCCCCGCCGAAGCCGCGTACAAAGCGGTCGCCGCACTCGTCGCCGTCGCGCCCGATCCGTAGGCCGCCTCGGCGGCACCGCGGTAGCCTGCGCGCGCCAGGCACCGGAACCGGGAGCGTCGTCTCTTGATTGCCTACCTGCCGATCCTCACGATGATCTGTCTGGTCGTCGTGTTCATCGCGGTGTCGTTCACGGCCTCGCAGCTCCTCGGCCCCCGCAGGCCGAACTCCGCGAAGCAGGCGCCGTACGAGTCCGGGATCGTGCCGGAGCAGGAGCCGAGCGAGCGCTTCCCGGTGAAGTTCTATCTCGTGGCGATGACGTTCATCGTCCTCGACGTCGAGATCATCTTCCTGTACCCGTTCACGACGGTGTTCCGGAACTTCAACCCGGCCGTGTACGGGCTCGCGATCATGGGCGTGTTCCTGCTCACGTTGCTCGTGCCGTTCGCATACCTGCTGTCGACGGGCGCGCTCGACTGGGGACCGCGCAAGCTCGCAACTCGATTGACGCCACGCGTCCTGCGCGCGTCGGGGAAGCCCGGAGTCGGCGGCCTCGACCCTGCCGCCGTCGCGCCCGACCGCGACACCGAGGCTGCCTGATGGGTATGGAACAGGTCCCGTACAGCTTTCTGACGGGGCGCCTCGAGGATCTCGTGAAATGGGCGCGGCGCAACTCGGTGTGGCCTGCCACGTTCGGGCTCGCGTGCTGCGCGCTCGAGATGATGGCGGCCGGTGCTGCGCACTACGACCTCGCCCGCTACGGCATGGAGGTGTTCCGCGCCAGCCCGCGCCAGGCGGACCTCATGATCGTCGCCGGTCGCGTCAGCCAGAAGATGGGGCCGGTGCTGCGTCAGGTGTACGACCAGATGGTCGAGCCCAAGTGGGTCATCTCGATGGGCGTGTGCGCGAGCACGGGCGGGATGTTCAACAACTACGCGCTCGTGCAAGGCGTCGACCAGATCGTCCCGGTCGACGTGTACGTGCCCGGCTGCCCGCCCGGCCCCGAGACGCTCATGCAGGGCATCCTCATGCTCCACGCCGAGATCCGCAGCGGCGAGATCATGAAGCGACGCGCCCGCACCCCCCACGGCGGTGCTGCCATCCAGGTCGAACAGCGCGACGGCACGCCTCCCGACAGCTTGGCCACCAGGTAGGAAACGGTCCCGAGGACGCGACGACGATGCCTGACGACGACGCTCGTGAAGACGCTCACAAGAACGGCGTCGCGGACGCAGTAGATAAGGAGAAGGAGAAGGCCGCGCCACCTGACGACGAGGTGGCGGCGGCCGTGGTCGACCGCTTTCCGGGCAGCGTGTTCCACCGTTCGCACGGCCAGCCGGTCGTCTACGTCGACCGCGGCGTGTGGGGCGATCTCGCCCGGTTTCTGCGTGACGAGCAGCAGTTCACTCAGTGCCTGGACGTGACCGCGGTCGACCACCTGGTCGACGCTGCCCGGGCCGGGGTGCCGGGCGTGCAGGCGGAGCGGTTCGAGGTCGTCGCCAACTTCCTCTCACATCCCCGGAATCGCCGGTTGCGGGCGATCTGCCAGGTCCCGGCGGGCGACGCGTCGGTGCCGAGCATCACCGAGCCGTACCCGGGCATGAATTTCGGCGAACGCGAGGCGTACGACATGTTCGGCATCGCGTTCGACGGCCACCCCGACCTCGCCCGCATCCTCATGCCGGACGACTGGGTGGGCTACCCGCTGCGCAAGGACGACGCCCCCGCCCGTGTACCGGTCACGTTCAAAGAAGACCCGGGCCCGCGATGAGCGACACGCGCGACGTCACCCCCGGAGAGGTGCACGAGCACGACGATACGTTCGTCCCCGATCCTCACCTGGCTCAGCGGACCGACGAAGGCGCCCAGGAGCTGCAGCCGGTCCACGAGCTGGTCGTCACCGGCGGTCCCTGGCCCGAGGTCGAGGGCGAGGGCGACACGATGATCATCAACATGGGGCCGCAGCACCCGTCGACGCACGGAGTGTTGCGCCTCATGCTCGAACTCGACGCCGAGACAGTCGTGCGCGCAAAGCCCGTCGTCGGCTACCTGCACACGGGAATGGAGAAGACGGGCGAAGAGCTCACGTACGTCCAGGGCGCGACCAACGTCACCCGGATGGACTATGCGTCGCCGCTCTCGAACGAGCTCGTCTTCTCGATGGCAGTCGAGCGCCTGCTCGACATCGACGTCCCTCCCCGCGCCACCTGGATACGGATGTACCTGAACGAGCTCAACCGCATCGCGTCGCATCTGCTGTGGCAGGCCACGAACGGCTTGGATCTCGGCGCGCTGTCGATGATCATCTACGGCTGGCGCGAACGCGAGGAGACGCTGCGGCTCCTCGAAGCGATCACCGGGCTGCGGATGAACAACAACTACATCCGCCCCGGCGGTGTCGCCGCCGAGCTGCCCGACGGCTGGCAGGACGACACGCTCGAGCTCTGCAAGCTCGTCGAGAAGGGCACTGCCGAGTACGACCAGCTGCTCACCCAGAACCCGATCTGGCAGGAGCGCCTGGCCGGCGTCGGCGTGATCACCACCGAGCAGGCGCTCGCGCTGAGCGTGTCGGGCCCCATCCTGCGCTCGACCGGCTTCCCGTGGGACCTGCGCAAAGCAACGCCGTACCTCGCCTACGACGAGGTCGACTTCGACGTGATCTACACGCAGAACGGCGACTGCTACGACCGCTACCGCCTTCGGCTCCAGGAGATCCTCGAATCGGTGAAGATCGTGCGCCAGTGCGTCGAGAAGATGCCGCCGGGCGACTACCGGGTGCAGGACCGCAAGGTCACGCCCCCGCCGCGCGCTCGCATCGACGAGTCGATGGAGGCGTTGATCCACCACTTCAAGCTGTTCACCGAAGGGTTCAAGGTGCCGCCCGGCGAGACCTACGTGGCCGTCGAGTCGCCCCGGGGCGAGGTCGGCTGCTACCTGGTCGCCGACGGCACCGGGAAGCCGAGCCGGCTCCACATCCGCGGCCCGTCGTTCTACAACCTGCAGGCGATGTCGCCGATGATGGAAGGGCGGCTGATCGCCGACGCGGTCGCCGTGATCTCGAGCGTCGACCCGATCATGGGCGAGGTCGACCGGTAATGGCCTTCACTCCGGAGAACCGGGCCCGCGCCGGCGAGATCGTCGCCCGCTACCCGGTGGCGAAGTCCGCCA
>JBKOZX010000204.1:0-2558 GCA_046726115.1 Actinomycetota bacterium
ACGCGGGATTGCTCGCCCTGTCGGGGGAGACGTCCGACATGCAGACGCTGCTCGAGCGACGGGACCGGGATCCGCGCGCGGCCCTCGCCGTCGATGCGTTCTGCTACCAGGCGCGCAAGCACGTCGGCGCACTCGCCGCCGTGCTCGGTGGGCTCGACACGCTCGTGTTCACGGGCGGCATCGGCGAGAAGGGTGTCGCCATCCGAGCCGCCATCTGCCAGGGGCTCGAGCACCTCGGCGTCGACCTCGACGACTCGGCCAACGTCGCGCACGCCAGCGTGATCAGCGCACCGCACAGCGAGTGCGTCGTCCGGGTCGTCCGCACCGACGAGGATCTCGTCATCGCCCGCCACACCCGCGACCTGGTGGCGCGTTAAGGGAGCAGCTCCCGCATCGCTGCCAGCTGCTCCACGTAGTGGTCGAGCGAGCGGTGCTCGAAGCGCACGTTGAGGGTCGTCGCGCCTGCTTCGGCGAGGCGGGCGGCCGCCTCGTGCACCCGGTCGGGCTCGGCGCCGGGATCGAACGGGTGCTCGTTCTGGAGGACGAGCTCGAACGGCGGTGCTCCCGCGAGCGTCGCGCGCGCGGCCCACGCCTCACTGTCGCGGGCCCCGGCGATCATGTCGGCGAGCTCCGCGCGCGCCAGCCCGAATGGGGCCCACCCGTCGGCGAGCTCGACCGCCCGGCGCAGAGAGCGCGCCGTGCGGCCGCCGATCCAGATCGGGACGCGTGACTGCACTGCGCACGGGTCGACGACGAAGCGGTCGTACGCGTAATGCTCGCCCCGGTACACGGGCTCCAGCTGGGACAGCGACGCGCGCAGGGCGCGGATGGCGTCGTCGCCGCGCTCGCCGCGACCCTCGAACTCGGCGCCGAGCAGGTCGAACTCCTCGCGCAGCGAGCCGACACCGACGCCGAGGACGAGCCGCCCGCCCGAGACGCGATCGAGCGTCCCGTAGCGCTTGGCGATCGCGAGCGGGTGGTGATAGCCGAGGACGAGCACATGCGTTGCGAGCCGGATGGTGGTGGTGCGCGCGGCGATGTACCCGAACGTCGCCAGCGGGTCCCAGTACGTGGCTCCGCGCGTGTCGACCACGGTGGTCGGGAGCGCGACGTGCTCACTGCACGTGACGTGGTGGTAGCCGAGCCGTTCGGCCTCGACGGCGACGCGCGCGATCTCCTCGATGCCCGCCGTCTCCTCCCACGCCGCGTGCGCGCGGGGAAGCCGCGTGACAACCGGCGTGACGATCCCGAGCTTCACCGCTCACCGATGCGTGCGCTCGGGCCCAAAGAGTCTCCCTACGCACGCATGGGCGAGTGGCGCTACTTGCGGGGGAGGAGGGCGCGGTCGGCGATGATGTTCTTCTGCACCTCGGTGGCGCCGGCGCCGATCGTCGTGTAGCGCTGGAACGAATACAGCCGCGTCCACGTGCCGCCGTCGACGGCGTCGGGCCCGCCCTTGGCCAGGAGGCCCGACGGGCCGAGCAGGTCGACCGCGAGCTCGGCCAGCGTCTGGGCGAGGTAGCTCCACTGCAGCTTGGCCAGCGGGACCTCGGGCCAGTTCTTCTCACCCCTGATGATCTTGGTGAGGGCGCGGTAGTTGAGCAGCTTCGTGTATTCGATGTCGGTGAACGCACGGGCGATGCGCTCACGGATCTCAGGGTCGCGCAGCGCGTCGGGGTTGGTCGCCTTGGCGGCCGAGATCATCGAGCGCAGGTCCGCCGCCATCGTGATCGCGAGCCCGGCGGTGCCGACGCGCTCGTGCCCGAGCGTCCCCATCGCGACCTGCCAGCCCTGACCCTCGTCGCCCAGCCGGCAGTCAACCGCGACGCGCGCATCCGTGAACCAGACCTCGTTGAACAGCTCGTCGCCCGCGATGTCGCGGATCGGGCGGCACTCGATGCCCGGCGTGTGCATGTTGACGATGAACGCGGTGATGCCCTCGTGCTTGGCGCCGCGCTCGATCGCGCCCGGGTCCGTCCGCAGGAGGAACAGGCCCCAGTCAGCGAGGTGCGCGGTCGAGATCCAGATCTTCTGTCCGTTGACGATGTACTCGTCGCCGTCACGGACCGCCGTGGTGCGCAGGTTGGCGAGGTCGGAGCCCGCTTCAGGCTCGCTGAACCCCTGGCACCAGTGCTCCGACGCGTCGAGGATCCCGGGGAGCCACCGCTGCTTCTGCTCCTCGGTGCCCCACTTGATGATCATGGGACCGATCTGCCAGATGCCGTTGGCGTTGAAGATGCCCGGCGCGCGCACCCGCGCGTTCTCCTCGGCGTGGATGACGTTCTGCACTGGCGTCGCCTCGCGCCCGCCCCAGTCCTTGGGCCAGTTGATCGCCGCCCAGCGCCCCTCGTTCAGCCGGCGCTGCCAGTCCTTGCGCCGTTCCTGGCTGCGCGAGACGCTTGACTTCGAGCCGCCGTCGCGGCCGCCGCCCGCGGCAGAGCCGGGGCTTGCGACGGCGCCAGGAGGGAGGTCTTCGTCACCGCCCCAGTCGGCGAGGAACTTCGGCAGGTTCTCCTCCAGCCACGCCCGCAGCTCGTCACGGAACGCGATGTCCTGCG
>JBKOZX010000205.1:0-11942 GCA_046726115.1 Actinomycetota bacterium
TGGTGGGACCCGAAGGCAACCGGCGAGGACGAGGTCGGGCACCAAGGATCCGGCGAATATCAGTACACCAGCGGCGGGAAGCGCTACACGCTCGGGAAGTTCCCCGCCAAGGGGCAGGGTGGGCTGTTCGACAGCGCCTCGTCGGTGACGGTGTTCCCGTCACTCCCGCAGGCGAGCTCGGCGCCCAACTACCCGTCGCCCGCCACGGGCTAGCGACGAGCGGCTGGGTGCGCGTCGTCAGAGTCGTCGACGCGCACCCAGCCCTCGCCGGTCACATAGCGGCGGATCACTCGCGCCGGGTTGCCGACCGCCACGGAGTGGTCGGGAAGATCGCCGGTGACCACCGCACCCGCTCCGACCACGACGTGCTCGCCGATCGTCGCGCCGCCGAGCACGAGCGCGCCGTGCCCGAGCCACGAACCTGACCCGATGCGCACCGGGCGGGGCGCGGCGAACTGGCGACCCACCGGCTCGACGGGGTCGGTGTAGCCGTGGTTCGCATCGGTGACGTACACGTAGTGGCCGGTCCATACGTCGTCGCCGATCTCGACGCGCTCGTGGCCGACGACCCCGCTCCCCTTCCCGATGACGCAGCGGTCGCCGATGGTGACGACGGTGGCGTCTCGGGCGTCCTCGGGCGACACGCCGGCCGAGAGGGTCGAGTAGGGCCCGATGATGCAGCCCTCGCCGAGCTCGATCGACTGCTCCCCGAACAGCGCCGCCACCGGGAAGCAGATCGCGCTCCGCGCGCCGAAGCGCGCGAACCGGCGCGCACGCCGATGGCCGGGGCGGATCGTCCCGAGCTCGATCGCCCATTCCCAGCCCGCCTGCACGAGATCGCCGAGCACGCGCTGCACCGGCTCGAGGAACGCGGCGTCGGAGCCCACGGCGAGGAGGGTACCTAGACCGGCGCGATCACGACGACCTGGTCGTCGGCGCGCAGCTCCACGACGTCGGGCTTCGGCGGGTTCAGCTCCACGATCGGCAACCCGTCGGGTCCGCGCTCGACCCGGTAGCCGATCCCGTCTCGCCGCGCGCACGCGCGGCGGCGACGACGCGGCGGAACGGCACCGGATCCGAGGTCACGTACCACGCCGCCGGCTTCAGTGCGATGGCCGAGCCGGCCACGTCGAACAGGTCGGTGAACACATCCCGGAGCTCGGCGCGCTCGGCAAGCTGGGCGAGCATCAGGCTCGAGAGCTCGTCGCTCACGACGAAGTCATCGGCGCCGGTGGCGCGGGCGAGCTCGACGTCTCGCGCGTCGAGGAGCTCGGTGACGATCCGCGGGCGCAGCCCCGAGGAGTTCGCGGTCAGCGCCTGCTGGAGAATGAGCAGGGTGAGCAGCGCACGCGCGTCTGCCTCCGCCGGCGCGATCCCGCTGCGATACCCGAGGACGATCACCTTGTCGTACGGACGCGTTCGCACCCAGGAGCTGAGCTCGTCGAGATTGCCGCCGGTCGGTTGGAAGGTCGTGCGAAGCCGGTCGAGCTCGAGGTCCACGAGCTCGCCGGGATCGACGAGGTCCGGATCGACGAGCACGTCGACTTCGGACCCGGACGGCGCGAACTGGTCGAGCTCGCGCAGGACGACCGGCCCGATGTGGCTCCATCCGACGACCAGGAGACGATCAGGGCGGTCGGGAGGCGCCGGCGACAGCACGACATCGGGTGCGGTCTCCTCCACGAACCCGGTCAACACGACGGTGTCGTCGTCCTCCGAGATCGCGATGACGGAGTCGCCCGGCTCGAACACCGTGTCCATCGACGGGTTGACCGCGATGGTCCCGTCGGCCGCATGACGGCCGATCACGCTCGACGTGTCGTAGGCAAGGAGTGCCTCGCCGAACGTGTGGCCTTCGAGCTCGCCGGCGCGTTGGAAGTAGATCTCGTCGCCGGCGAAGTCGAGGAGGTCCTTCCAGACGAGGCTCAGACCCGGCTGACGGCACGCCTGCGCCGTGATTCGCGCGATGACCTCGGCGGCTCGCACCGTCACGACGTTCCCTCGGCTCGCCTCGTGGAGCGCCCGGGCGGTCTCGGCGTCGTTGAGCTCGGCGACGACGGATGCGCCGGCGTCGCGCGACTCGCTGCTCAGCACCGCGAGCACAGCTTTCACCGCTTCCGCATCGGCGGTCCCGTCCTCGCCCCCCGCGAGCACGACGATCGAGCGCGCCTCATCGGCGCTTGCGATGACCAGGTCCTGGGGGCTGGACGGCTCGCCGGTTCGGCACACGATGCGCGTCGTCTTGGTGTCGGCCACGCGCTCCCGGATCGCCTCCTCCATGACCGGCTTCTCCTCAGGGGCGAGTACCACGACGCAACCCCGGCGCTGGTTCTCGTTCGCGTCCACGATCTCAGAGACCAATGTGAACACTCGCGGTGACCATCCGAGGATCAGCGTGTGGCCGCGCTCGACGACGACGCTGCGACCACGCCGCAACTTCTCGACCTTGCTGTCGACGGCGGCGACGATGAGACCGATCAACGACCCGCCGATCAAGACGCCGAGGAGCGTCACGGCGAGCATCGTGATGCGCAACGGCCAACCGGCGTCGCCCGAGAACGTCCCGGGGTCCAGGATGCGCAGCAGGCTCTGCCAGAAGCGCTCCAGCAGCGACGGGTGCTTGTCCTGGTTGACGCCGATGCTGAAGAGCGTGAGCACGAGCGCGGCAACGAACACGAGCCCCACGGTGATGGCACCGAGCCAGAGGATGACGATCCCGGTCCCGCGCGACATCGCGGTGTCGAAGCGGTACCGCACACGGGCGCGGAGGCCGGCTTTCCGCGGTCGCGCCTGGGTCATCCGGAGACCCTGAGGTTGCCGAGCCAGACCGGTGTGAACTTGACGTCGACGGTGAGGACATGGAGTCGATCGCCGCGGAAGCGTGTCGCGTCGATCCCCTCGCCCTCGCCGTCGACGTGACCCGCGTTCCCGAGGGCTTCGACCCGGCCGCTCGACAGAGCGACCCGGTACAGGCCGTTGTTGTCGTCGTCGGTCGAGAGCCACACGGCGCCCGCCGCGACGTCGCCGCCCTGGACGCGGTCGACGAACTTCGACATGTGCAGCGGGCTGAGCGGCTTCCAGCTCTTGCGCACGTCGTACCGGAGGAGCGCATCGCCGCCGAAACGGTCCATCGTGTACGCGATCATCGTCTTGGGGTCGACGGTCACGAACGACGCCTCGTGCTGTGGCACCGTGACCGCGTCGACGAACGCCAACGTGGCGGCGTTGTAGCGAGCCATCGCCTGCTCGCCGCGCTCGTATTCGGGTTGCTCGAACGGCGCGTAGACGTAGCGCCCGGTGACGTCGATGTCGCCGATGTGGTCGTACCCGCGCCCGGCCCACTCGGGCGGGATCGCGTCGGTGACGCGGTTCGTGTCCTGGAGGCGATCGTCGACCCGTGCGAGCACGCGCGTCCCCGACAGCACCCAGCCGTCCTTCACGCGCGCGATGCCCTGGCCGTACACGGGCTCGAGCTGGGCCTCATTCGTCAGGCGGGCGTGCGGCGCGGCGGCAGCCGTTCCGCTGAGGAGCGCGACGATTGCAACGATCGCTCCCCCGGCCGCTGCCCGTCGACCAACCCGCATCCCGGGCGCACTGTAGCGAGCGCGACCGGGCTGTCTAGGTCCTCGTCGGGCACCCCTAAGTTCGACGGGGTCCCGCGGTGAGCAGGTCGCTCGCCTTGGTCATCTGCGCGCGCTTGCCGACGCTGCGGGGCGCGATGTCGACATCCGCCGCGCCGGCGCGCAGGACGCCGACCGTGCACTCCTTGCGCGGTCGCGATGCGAACGGATCGAATCGGAAGTGGCGCATCGCGTTCTCGTGCGTCATCGCCCGGATCTCGTCGTCGGGGACACCTGCAGCCTCGAACGACCGCATGGCGAACTCGGGCGAGGTCGGCCAGGTCGAGTCGGAGTGGGGGTAGTCGCTCTCCCAGCAGATCTTGTCGACGCCGACGCGGTGCCGCTGCTCGAGGCCGGCGAGGTCGTCGATATAGCAGAGGACGATGCGCTCGCGGAATACCTCGCTCGGGAGCTTGTCGCCGAAGTCCTGGCCGGTCCACGGGTGGTGCCGGGTATAGATCCAGTCGACGCGCTCCTGGAAGTACGGGATCCAGCCGATCCCGCCTTCGGACAGCGCAACGCGGAGGTCGGGGAACTTCCGCAGCACGGGCGACCACAGCAGGTCGGCGGCGGCCTGCACGATGTTCACGGGCTGGAGGCTGATGAGCACGTCGATCGGCGCGTCGTCGGCCGTGACCACCAGCGTCGAAGACGAGCCGATGTGCATGCACACGATCGCGTCCTCGTCGCAGCACGCGGCCCAGAACGGGTCCCAGTGGTCGGAGTGGAAGCTCGGTTGGCGCAGCTTGGCCGGGTTCTCCGAGAAGCTGATCGCGTGGCAGCCCTTGGCCGAGACCCGGCGCACCTCGTCCGCCATGGCTTCGGGGTCCCAGATCGGTGGCAGCGCCAGCGGGATGAACCGGCCCGGGTACGTGCCGCACCACTCGTCGATGTGCCAGTCGTTGTAGGCCTGCAGGATGGCAAGGCCGGCATCCTTGTCGTGCGAGCGCGCGAACAGCTGGCCGCACAGATTCGGGAACGACGGGAAGCACATCGACCCGAGCACGCCGTTGGCGTCCATGTCGCGCACCCGCTGGTGGATGTCGAAGCAGCCGTCGCGGATCTCGTCGAAGGATGTCGGCTCCATGCCGTACTCCTCGGGCGGGCGTCCGGCGACGGCGTTCAACCCGATGTTGGGGATCTCGCGGCCCTCGTAGACCCATACGTCGCTGCCGTCGTCCTTGCGGACGACCCGGGGCGCGACGTCGACGTACTGGGCGGGGACGCGGCCGTCGAACATGTGAGCCGGCTCGACCGCGTGGTCGTCCACGCTCACGAGGATCATGTCGTCGAGCCGCATGCGCTCCCCCTTGTCGGCCGGTGACGCGGGCGTCAGGATACTTGCCACACGGATCGGGAAGGGGCAGGCATGTCCGCTGACACCGTCCAGCCGATGACACGGACGTCCGTGCCGCTGAAGCTGCTCGGCGTCGTGGCCGCGGGCGCGCTCGTCTCGGTGTCGCTCGGCGTGTACGGCAAGGTCCACGACCCGACGGCCGAGAAGCCGTACACGCTCGTCTTCTCGGACACGATCAACCTCAAGGTGTGGTTCGCGACCGTGGCGCTTGTGCTGGCGGTGGCGCAGGTCCTGCTGGCACTGCGGCTCTACGACAAGATCCACATTCCGCGCCGCGCTCCCGCCTGGCTGGGCGACGTCCACAGGCTCACCGGGATCGTCGCATTCGGATTCACGCTGCCAGTCGCGTACCAGTGTCTGTGGGCGCTCGGTTTCCAGTCGACCGACACCCGGGTCCTTCTGCACTCGCTGCTCGGATGCGCGTTCTTCGGTGCCTTCACGATCAAGGTGCTCGCCGTGCGCACGCACGGCCTCCCGAGCCTGGTCCTGCCGGTCGCCGGCGGCACGCTGTTC
Organism: Actinomycetota bacterium; assembly: GCA_046726115.1. Lineage (GTDB taxonomy): Bacteria > Actinomycetota > Acidimicrobiia > IMCC26256 > JACDBD01 > JALZAA01. Next base: position 5,491 of record JBKOZX010000205.1, read on the forward strand.
GCGGTGCTCGTCGTCTCGTGGACGACCAGCAGCGTGTGGTTCTGGCGCGAGTTCGGCTTCCCGAGCTTCTGAGGACGACCGGTGGGCTTCAAGCGCTTCGTCAACGTCATCGAGGTCGTGACCGCGGTGGTGGCGGTCCTGTTCGTGGTCGCCCTGTTCGCGAACGAGCCCAGCGGGGGCACGGCGGCCAAGAGCGGCCCCGGCTACGACGTCTACGTCTCCAACTGCGCCCGCTGCCACGGACAAGGAGGCGAAGGCGGGGTCGGACCGAGGCTCGCCGGCGGTGCCGCCGTGAAAGCCTTCCCCGACCAGGCCGACCAGATCCGCCTGGTGGAGAACGGCGAGGGCACCATGCCGTCCTTCAAGGGCAAGCTCAGCCCGGCCGAGATCCGCGACGTCGTCGAGTACACGCGCACCGCGCTCAAGTAGCGGCCGTCACCTCGGCCAGGAGCGCCTTCTTGTCGACCTTGTGCATACCAGAGCGCGGGAGCGGCGCGTCGCGCACCACGAGGCGGCGAGGCAGCTTGTAGTCGGCGAGGCGGTCGGTAAGGAAGACCCGCGCCGCGTCGAGCTCGAGGGGCTCGGCGCCATCGCGCATCCGCACCACCGCGCAGACGTCTTGTCCCAGCACGTCGTGCGGCACACCGAGGACGGCGGCCTCGACGACGTCGGGATGCTCGTACAGCGCGCTCTCGACCTCGATCGAGTACACGTTGTACCCACCCCGGTTGATCATGTCCTTCTTGCGGTCGACGAGATAGAGGTACCCGTCGGGGTCGAAGTACCCGAGATCGCCGGTATGCACCCAGCCGTCGCGCCAGGTACGCGCGCTCGCCTCGGGGTCGTTCCAGTACGACCGCTCCCCCGCCGCGAGCCGGATCGTCACCTCTCCGATCTCTCCCTGCGGGCGCTCGCCGCCGACGTCGTCGACGATGCGCACCGACGCTCCCGCGACCGGCTTGCCCACCGAGCCCGGGCGTCGGAGCAGCTCCCCGGGCGGCATCGTGCACGTGCTGCCGCCGCCCTCCGTGAGCCCGTAGCCGTTGACGAGCGCGGCCCGCGGGAACGCCTCGGCGAGCGCCGGGAGCGCGTGGGGAGGCGTTGGCGCGCTGCCGAACATCACCATACGGACCGACCCGGTGTCGCGGCCCGCGAGCGCGCCCGACTCGAGCAGCAGCAGGATCTGCGCCGGCACCATGAGGAGCCAGGTGGGTCGTCGCTCCTCGATCAACGACGCGAACCGCTCCGTGTCGAAGCGCGGAAGCGCGATGCTCGTCATCGCAAGGCGCAGCGGCATGATCAGCGCACCGAGGCTCCCGAACGTGGTGGGCAGCGGCGCCGAGTGCAGGAGCGTCAGCAGCTGCTCGAGCGGCGCGGCCTCGTTGGCGAGGACGCTCTCGTGCGTCGAGGTGACCCCCTTCGGCAGCCCGGTCGTCCCCGACGTGTACAGGATCTCGGCCAGGTCCGATCCCGCGCGCCAGACTCGGAACGGCTCGTCGTCACCGCGGGTCGCGTCCGACCATTCGCCGTCACCGATGACGTGCGCCGCCGGCAGCCCGCGCGCCCGCGATTCCTGGTCGCCGGCCGTCACGATCAGGACCGGATCGGCGCTCGCGGCGATGTGGTCGAGCTCGCGCGGCGCGTAGCGGGGGTTGATCGGCACAACCACGGCCCCGGCCTTGTGCGCGGCGACGTAGGCGATCGCGAAGCGGTCCGCGAGCTCGGCCGGGAGGAGAAGCATTACGCGGTGGCCGGGCCCCACACCATGGTCGACGAACGACCGGGCCAGCGTGTTCGAACGGGCGTCCCACGCCGAGAAGGTCAGCGCGTCGCCTTCGACGACGTCGACCGCGACCCGGTCCGCGAAGCGCGCCGCGACCGCCTGCAACTCGTCCGGGAGCAAGCCCACGGCCAGCACTGTATTGACGCGAGCGCAGCGGACCCAGAACACTCCCCCGCCATGCAGGTGCCCGCCGCCCCGATCCTCGTCGGACTGTTGTTCGACTTCCCGCAGGCCGACGGCGGCGCGAGCTTCGAGGAGGCCGTCCGGCTCGGGCTCGACGAGATCGCCGCCACCGGTCGCCTCGACCGCCCCGTGGAGTTCGAGACCCGTCTCGCGCGGGGTCTCCCGCTCGGGACCGAGCACGACGTCACGACGGCGTTCGGCGAGCTCGACGACGCCGGCGTCCTGCTGATTCTCGGCCCGTCGATCAGCGACAACGGGCTGATCGTACGACCGCTCGCCGACGGCGCCGGCATCCCGTGCATCAACTACACGGGCGGCGAGCGCACCCGGGGCGAGTTCATGTTCCACTACCAGATCGGCTCGCTCGAGGAGGAGCCGCCGCTGCTGGCGCGCCGGCTCGCGCAGCGCGGCCTTCGCCGCGCGGCGGTGATCCGGGACCAGTCACCCGTCGGTCTCGGGTACGCCGAAGCATTCGACGATGCCCGGGCGCTCGAGGACATCGAGACGACGGGCGTGGCCGCGATCTCGCCGCTGGCAGAGGATCTGCGGCCGGTCGTCGCCCGGCTCCGCGACACTGGTCCCGACGCGCTCGTGTACCTGGGGCTCGGTGTCGCGTCGCGAGCGGTCGCCCTGGCGCTCGCCGACCTCGAGTGGTCGGTGCCGGTGGTCGCCAACAGCTCGTTGATGTTCGGGTACGCGCGCCGCGACTGGCGCGACGGTTGGGCCGGCTGGGAGTACCTCGACGGCGTCGCCGACGACAACCGGATGCGCGCACAGCTGCGCGAGAAGTCGAAGCGGGCGGCGGCAGGCCCGATTGGCTGCGCCGCCTACGACATGGGCCGCCTCGTGGGCGAGGCGATCGCCCGCGCCCGCCACCTCACGCGCGCGGGTCTCAAGGAGGGGCTCGAGCGGGTCAAGCAGCTTCCCGCGACGTCAGGCGTCGAGGGCACAACGATGGGCTTCGGGAACTTCGATCACGCCGCGCTCAAGGGCCAGTACCTCGTGCTGCGCGAATGGCGCGACGGCAAGACCGTCCAGGTCACGTGAGCGACTCGAGGACCCCGAGCACCTTCTCGTTGGGCGGGATGTTGTACTGCTGCGCCCCGACCTCCTCGAACTGCACGACGCCGCCGGCGTCGATGACGAACAGCCCGGGGCGCTGACCGAGCGACATCATGCGGCTGGTGACGTCGTACGCGTCGAAGACCGCGTGGTCCTCGTCGACGAGCGTGGGGTACGGCAGCGGATGCGAGCGGAGGTACGCCTCAGAGCGCTGCGGGCCCTCGGCCGAGATCGCGAGCACCTCGGCGTCGAGAGCGGTGAAGCGCTCGTAGTCGTCGCGCAACTGCGCAAGGTGCCGGCGGCAGAACGGTCAGGTGTAGCCGCGCAGGAACGCGAGCACGACCGGGCGGCCGCGGAACGACGCGAGCGACACTTCGCCGCCACCCGATCGGGGAAGGGTGAAGTCGGGTGCCTGCGCTCCGACCGGGACCGTCGAGCTCTGACTCACGGCTCCTCCTCGATCGCCGCCGCTACCGCGCGCGGATCCTAGAGGTAACCCTTGACGGGAGGCGCGGCGGCCGGAATGGTGGGCGGGCGACATCCGAGCCGTGGCCCGGCCACGACGTGAGGGGGGACACATGGCGGACAGCGTCTACAAGGTGATCGAGCTCGTCGGGACCAGCACCGACGGGTGGGAGCAGGCAGTCGGCGCTGCGGTCGCGTTGGCGTCGCAATCGCTGCGTGACCTGCGCGTCGCCGAGGTCTCCGAGCTCGACGTCACCATCGAGAACGGCACGGTGTCGGCCTACCGGGCCAAGGTGAAGGTCTCGTTCAAGTACGAAGGCGGCGGCTAGCCCCGCGTAGCTGTCACACCCCCGTGGTTCGATGCTCTTGGCGGGCGGAACCACCACGGGAGGGACCGATGGCAACCGGGACGGCAAGCGTGACGACACCCGAGGCTGACGAGGGCATCGCGCCGCCGGTACGGCTCGAGCCGTGCGCGGAGCTCCGCCTCGACCACGACGCAGCGTGGCCGGTGTGCGCGGCGTGCGGATGGCTCGAGGACGAGCACGCGCCCGCCGGCCCCGGTGGAGCGGTCGTGACCGAGCTGCCGCGGCGCGCGCCGTGGCCAGAGCGGAAGGCGTCGTAGGGCGAGTCCGGCTCAGGCCGACTTGCGGGAGCGGCCGGGCTTCGTAGCCTTCGTCGTCTTCTTGGCGCCGGCCTTCTTGGTCTTCTTGGACGCGGCCTTCGCCGGTCGTGCGGCCGCCCTGTCCTCGCCGCCCTTGCCCGCCCGCGCCAGGCTGGCCTCGAGCGCGGCCATGAGGTCGACGACCTTGGCCGGCTCCTCCACGAGCGGCTCGGCGACGATCTCTTCGCCCGCGGCCTTCTTCTCGATGATGTCGAGGAGCTGCTCGCGGTACGCGTCGTGGTACTTGGCGGGCTCGAAGTCGCTGGCGAGCGCCTCGATGAGCTGCCGGGCCATGTCGAGCTCCTTCTGGCTCGGCTCGACCTCGTCGCCGCGGGGGATCTCCTCGAGGGTCTCGATCGGGATGACCTCGTCGGCGTGACGCATGGTCTCGATGCACAGCGCCCCGTCGAGCGGGCGGATCGCGACCAGGTGCTCCTTGGCCCGCAGGACGATCTTGCCGACCGCGACCTTCTGCAGGTCGGTCATCGCCTCGATGAGCAGCCGGTACGGCTTGGCCGCGGCGCGGTCGGGCACGAGGTAGTAGGGCTGCTCGAAGTAGATGGGGTCGATCTGCTCGAGGTCCACGAAGTCCTGGATGTCGATCGTGTGACTGGCCTTCGGAGTGAGCTTCTCGAGCTCCTCCTGGTCGACCACGACGTACTGGCCCGACGAGATCTCGTAGCCCTTCTGGATCCGCTCGTTGGGCACTTCCTCGCCGCTGGCCTCGGAGACGCGCCGGTAACGGATGCGGGCGCCGGTCCCCTCCTCGAGCTGGTTGAACCGCACGTCCTTCGAGCGCACTGCCGACACGACCTTCACCGGCACGGTCACGAGACCGAAACTGATGTTGCCGCTCCAGATGGTGCTGGGCACCGGGCCCACCTCCTATGCCGCCCGCCGGCCCATATAGCGTCGCAGGTCGTGGAGGGTCGGCGCACACTTCTCGCTGGGGCCCCATGAGCCCCAACGGAAACAGATGAGTCGCGGCAACGGCGGCTCTGCCGACCGTGCCGCAGGAGCCCGAGCTTGCGAGGGCGACCGATGAGTCGCGTCGAGATCGACGGCCGCCGGCTGCGGCTCTCGAACCTCGACAAGGTCTTGTACCCGCAGGCCGGGTTCACGAAGGCCCAGGTCGTCGACTACTACGCCCGGATCGGCGAGGTCATGGTCCCCCACCTCGCCGACCGGCCCGTGACGCTGGTGCGGTGGCCCGACGGTGTCGACAGCCAGTCCTTCTTCGAGAAGCGCTGCCCGTCGCATGCGCCCGAGTGGATGCATTCGGCGGCGGTCTCCGACGACCTGAACCAGTGCGTGCTCGACGACCTGCCCTCCCTGGTATGGGCGGCGAACATGGCCGCGCTCGAGCTGCACACGCCGCAGGCACGCGTGTCGAGCCCGGACCGGCCCGACTCGATGGTGTTCGACCTCGACCCCGGCCCCGGCACCAGCGTGCTCGACTGCTGCCGCGTGGGCCTCGACCTGCAGGGAGTCCTGGCCGAGCTCGGGCTCGAATCCGTCGCGAAAACATCGGGGTCGAAGGGACTCCACCTCGCGGTTCCGCTGCACACCGAGGTGACCGACGACGACACGAAGGGGTTCGCGCTCGCGCTCGGGCAGCTGCTGGCGAACCGCGAGCCGGAGCAAGTCACGGTCGTGATGCGCAAGGACCTGAGAAAGGGAAAGGTGTTCGTCGACTGGAGCCAGAACGACCGGCACAAGACGACCGTGTGCGCATACTCGCTGCGCGGGAAGCCGCATCCCACCGTGTCGGCGCCCGTGTCATGGGACGAGGTGAGCGACACCCTCGACGCCGGCGACGCCGACGCGCTGACGTTCGAGGCGCCCGAAGTACTGGAACGCGTCGAGCGCCTCGGTGACCTCTACGACGCGAACCTCGAGCTCGAACAGAAGTTGCCCGAATTGGCGAAGCGACGGAGCTCGCGGAAGTGAACCTGGAAGGAAAGGTCGCGATCGTCACCGGCGCCAGCCGCGGGGTCGGCGCCGCGGCTGCGGTCGCGCTCGCCGACGCGGGCGCCATGGTGGCATGCGCGGCGCGCGCCACCGACGCCAACCCGCTTCGCCTTCCGGGAACGATCAACGACACCGTCGGTCGGATCAGCGACAGCGGCGGGGAAGCGCTCGCCGTGCCGACGAACCTCGCCCACGAAGAAGACGCCGAGGGGATGGTGGCGGCGACCGTCGAGCACTTCGGGCGGCTCGACGTCCTCGTCAACAACGCCGCGATCACGTTTCCCGGTGACCTCGACGTCCCCATGAAGCGGTACGACCTGATGA
>JBKOZX010000206.1:0-2059 GCA_046726115.1 Actinomycetota bacterium
TTGCTCTTCCCGCCGATCGCCTTCAGGAACGCGTCGACCGACTTGTTCTGCTTCGCCTCCTCGAACGGGATAAAGAACAGCGAGGCGTACTGGCCCTCGACGTCGGCGCCACCCTCGCTCAGGAACTTGGCGTCGTAGCACTGGAGCGCACAGTCCCAGACCTTGACGCTGCTGACGCCCTGGACCTTCGACTCCTTGCGGAGCTCCACCGAGCTCTTGTAGTCGGAGATGCTCTGCGCGTACGTCGAGTTGTGCTGCTTGATCGATTGCGCGACCGGCGTGTAGTCGCTCTGCGTCGCCAGCGCCGACATCTTGAAGAAGTCCTCGTCCTGCTTGACCCCGCCCTTCACGTCCCCCGTCGCGACCGGGGTCGTCGCGGTGATCGTCGACTTGAGGTCGCTCGGGAGCACCCAGATGCCGTGGAGATCCTTGTTCTGCTTCTTGTAGTACAGGATCTGGCCCATCCGGGCCGTGTAGGTCTGCGGGTGCTGGTCTTTCGTGGCGCAGTCGAGCCCGCTCGCGATGATCGCGAACGAGATCTGCGAGCACTGCTGCGCCACCTCCGTCTGTCCCGTGGGCACGTCGGGCAGCCCGGTCGCCTGCCCCACCTTGTCGACGCACTGCTCCAGCGGCTGGACGTCGCTGAGGAACAACGCGTAGGTCCCGACGATCGCGAAGTCCTCCTGGCACGCCCTGATGACGGCGTTGCGGGCCTCGTCGGCGCTCAGGTGCGAGTCGATGAAGTCGACCTGGACGTTGCGGCCCGCGAGCTTGCCGTGGCCGTTGATGTACTTCCCGAAGGCCCGCACCCCGTTGACGACGCCCTGGAACACGCCCGGCCGCACCGGGTTGTCGACGTCTGCGATCACGGCGATCCGGATCGTGTCGGCCGTGACCCCGATCTCGCTCTCGGGCGAGCCGCCCGGCTGGTTCTGCCTCGGCTCCGCCCCCGCCGCCGCCGGCAGCACCGCCCAGCCGGCACCGACCGCGACAGCCACGAACGCCCACAGGCTCCGCTTCACCGTTCCCCCCTCCGCAGGTTCCGCCCCCCCGGGGAAGCCCCGGTGCGGGGCATTGTGTCCCGAATCGAAACGTGTTTCAAGACCGGGGGAGGCCGCCTATGGTGTCCGCAATGGCGAGCCCGGTGGCGGAGCGGGCCCCGGCGGGGGCGATCGACCTGCTCGACGGCGACCTCTACGCCGGTGATCCCGACCCGACGTACGCCTGGCTGCGCCGCCACGCCCCCGTCTACCGGGACGAGACCAACCACCTCTGGGGCATCTCCCGGTACCAGGACGTGGTGGCGATCGAGAAGGACCCGCCGACGTTCTGCTCGTCGGAGGGGTACCGACCGAACCTGCCCGCCGACGACTCCATGATCGGGAACGACGACCCCCGGCACAACGAGCGCCGGCGGCTCGTCGCCCGCCGCTTCACGCCCAAGGCCGTCGCCCGCCACGAGGACACCGTGCGCGAGACCGTGCGCGAGCTCGTCGACGCGGTCGCCGGCCGCGGCCACTGCGAGGTGGTCGAGGAGCTCGCCGCCCCGCTGCCGGCGATGGTCATCGGCCGGCTGCTCGGGTTCGAGGACGACCTCTGGTCACGGGTGAAGCACTGGTCGGAAGCGACGATCGTGGCCGGAGGCGGCCCCCGGTACATGAACGACGGCGTCGTCGAGGCGTTCGGCGACTACTGCGAGCACGCCGCCCGGCTCATCGAGTCCCGACAGAACGCGCCCGCCGACGACGTGATGTCGCTCTGGACCGAGGCCGAGGCCGCCGGAGTGCTGACGACCGATCAGGTGCTCTCGGAGGGCCTGTTGCTCGTCGACGGCGGCGCCGAGACCACCCGCACCGTCATCACCGGCGCGGTGCTGGCGCTGCTCGAGCACCCCGACCAGTACCGGCGGTTGGTCGACGACCCGGGTCTGCTGCCCGTCGCCGTGGAGGAGTTCATCCGCTGGGTGACGCCGATCCTCAACATGCGGCGTACCGCCACCCGGGACACCGAGGTCGCCGGCACATCGGTGCAGGCGGGCGACGAGCTCCTGCTCATGTAC
>JBKOZX010000207.1:0-2442 GCA_046726115.1 Actinomycetota bacterium
CGATTCGACATCGGTGACGGGGAGCGCCACGTGCGTGAGCCCGCGGTCGGTGCGCACGGTCTCTCCTGTCGTCGTCGCAAGCTCCGACATCCGCTTCTTCTGTCGCCCTCGCAAGCTCGGGCTTTGCAACGGCAGTCGGCAAAGCCGCTGCCGTCGCGGGCGCCGGTCGGCAAGGCCGCCGTCGCCGCGGAACCGCAGCGTAGGGGAGCGCGGACCTGCTCAGAGAGGTACGGAGTCCGCGACGGGCCGCTGTACACTCGCTCTCCCCATGTCCCCCGTCACGACGTCGGTCGAGGAGCTCGCCGAGAACAAGGTTCGGCTCCACGTATCGATCCCAGAGCCCGACTTCGAGCGTGCCATCGACGCCGCCTTCCGCAAGCTCGCGGGTGAGGTCAAGATCCCGGGCTTCCGTCCCGGCAAGGCGCCGCGCCAGCTCCTCGAGGCCCGTCTCGGCCCGGACGTCGCGCGCGACCAGGCCCTCCGTGACTCGCTTCCCGGCTATTACGCCGACGCCGTCGAGTCCGAGCAGCTCGACACGATCGCCGCGCCCCAGATCGACATCACGGCAGGGGAGGAGAGCGGCGACGTCGAGTTCGACGCCGTCGTCGAGGTGCGCCCCGTGGTCGAGCTACAGGGCTACGAGGGACTGCGGGTGGAAGTCCCCTCGCCCGCCATCGCCGACGACGCGGTCGACGCCCAAATCGACGCCCTGCGCGACCGCTTCGCGGACCTCGAGGACTCCACGCGCTCACTCGTCGAAGGTGACTACGCACAGATCGACATCAAGGGCTACGTCCACGACGAAGCCGTCGATGCCCTCACGGCCACTGACTACCTCTACGAGGTCGGCTCCGGGATGCTCGTCCCGAAGCTCGACACCGAGCTCATCGGCAAGCGCCCCGGCGACATCCTGAAGTTCAACGACACGCTGCCCGAGCGCTTCGGGGAGCAGGCGGGTCAGGACGTCGCGTTCCAAGTGCTCGTAAAAGAGGCGAAGCGCAAGGTTCTGCCCGACGTGACGGACGAGTGGGCGTCGGAGGTCAGCGAGTTCGAAACCGTCGAAGAGCTGCGCGCCGACATCCGCAAGCGCCTCGAGCTCGTCAACACCGTGCAGGTGCAGATGGCGGCGCGCGACAAGGTTCTGGAAGCAGCCGGCGACCTCGTGACGATCGATCTGTCGGACGCGCTCGTGCAACGAGAGATGGAGCAGCGCCTGCACGACATCGCGCACCGGCTCGAGGGCCAGGGCGTCTCGATCCCGCAGTACCTCGAGGCGACGGGGATGGACCAGCAGGAGTTCGTCCAGCAAGTGCGTGTCGCCGCCGAGGGTGGGGTGCGCGCCGACCTCGCGTTGCGTGCCGTCGCGGCCCAAGCGGACATCGTCGCGACGGACGAGGAGCTCGACGAAGAGATCGCACGCTTGGCCGAGCGCCTCGAGGAGAAGCCGAACAAGGTCCGGCGCGATCTTGAACGCAGGGGCATCCTGGAGGCGGTACGCTCGGATATCGCCAAAGGGAAGGCCCTCCGGCACCTCGTCGACCACGCCGACGTCGTCGACGAGGCCGGGAACCCGGTCGAGCTGACCCCTCCCGACGAGCCCCCCGAACCACCTGACGTATCTTCCCAGGAAGTCGAGGAACCACTCGGCGAAGTACAGGAGCCCAAGGCGTGAGCGACATGAGCGAGATCGAGCCCATCCGCAACTACCTCGTGCCCACGGTCATCGAGCAGACCAACCGCGGTGAGCGCGCGTTCGACATCTACTCGCGGCTGCTCAAGGAACGGATCATCTTCCTCGGCACGCCGATCGACGACACGATCTCGAACCTGATGATCGCCCAGCTGCTGCACCTCGAGAGCGAAGATCCCGACAAGGACATCTCGGTGTACGTCAACTCGCCGGGCGGTGAGATCACGGCGCTGTTCGCGATCTACGACACGATGCAGTACATCAAGCCCGACGTGCAGACCATCTGCGTCGGGCAGGCCGCGTCGGCCGCGGCGGTGCTGCTCACCGCGGGAGCGAAGGGCAAGCGCTTCGCGCTGCCGCACGCTCGCATCCTGATCCACCAGCCGCACGGCGGCGCGTCCGGCCAGGCTGTCGACATCGAGATCCAGGCCAAGGAGATCATCCGGATGCGCGAGCTGCTCGACGAGATCATGGCGCACCACACCGGTCAGCCCGTCGAGAAGGTCGCCCACGACACCGACCGCGACTTCATCATGAGCGCGGTGGAGGCGCAGGACTACGGAATCGTCGACGAAGTGATCAGCAACCGGGAGCTCGCGTCGGTGGCTACGGCCGCCGGAGTGAGCTAGGGCGTCGCCGGACCGGCGGGGGAGCGAGGAGACGTCGTGGCGAAGTTCGGTGACGGTGGCGACCTGCTGAAGTGCTCGTTCTGCGGGAAGAGCCAGAAGCAGGTCAAGAAGCTCATCGCCGGT
>JBKOZX010000208.1:0-3241 GCA_046726115.1 Actinomycetota bacterium
CGCACGAGCTTTCCGGCCGCCTCGTGCGCCTCGCCGGGGATGTAGCGGACGACCGCGTCGGCGTACGGGGTGAGACCGTGGTCCACCGGCGCGAGGTCGATCAGGGGCACGCCGAGCTCCTCGGCCGCCTTCCGGACGCGCAGGAAGAGCACGGGCAGCTCCTCCTTGAGGTCCGGCGCCAGGAGCACGATCGCGGCGGCGTGGTCGCAGTCCGCGATCGTCGCCCGCTGCACGCCGAGCACGACGTCGGCGGGCAGGCCGTCGCCGAGCTGGGCGTCGACGTTGTCGGTGCCGAGCACGCCCTTCGCGAACCGGGCCCAGACGTACGCGTCCTCGTTGGTGCCGCGCCCCCCGCCGAGCACGGCGACGGACTCGGGGCCGTGGACGTCCAGCACCTTGCGGAGCCCCTCCGCCGCCGCGTCGAGCGCCTCGGGCCACGACGTCTCGACCAGCTCGCCCGACGTGCGGACCATCGGCGTGCGCACCCGGTCGTCGGCGTGCACCCACTCGTAGCCGTACCGGCCCTTGTCGCACAGCCAGCCCTCGTTGACGGGGTCGGAGTCGACGCCGAGCAGGCGGACGAGGCGGTTGGAGGACGACTGGACGGCGGCGCGGCACTGCACCGAGCACGTCGCGCACGAGGTCTCGGAGGTGGTGAGATCCCAGGGCCGAGCCGCGAACCGGTACGGCTTGGCGGTGAGCGCGCCGACAGGGCAGATCTGCACCGTGTTGCCCGAGAAGTAGGACGTGAACGGATCGTCGGGGTAGGTGATCACCTCGGTGAGCTCGCCCCGGCCGCCGAAGTCGATCAGCGGGTCACCGGCGATCTCGGCCGCGAAGCGCGTGCACCGCCCGCACTGGATACAGCGCTCGCGGTCGAGCAGCACGAGGTCGCTGATCGGGAGCGGCTTCTCGAAGTGGCGCTTCTCCTCGACGTAACGCGACTCGCCGGGTCCGAACGCGAGCGTCTGGTCCTGGAGCGGGCACTCGCCGCCGCGGTCGCACACGGGGCAGTCGAGGGGGTGGTTGATGAGCAGGAACTCGAGTACGCCATCCTGCGCCTTGCGGACGGTGTCGTTCTGGGTGTGGACGACCATGCCGTCAGAGACGGGGGTCGCGCACGAGATCTGGAGCCCGCGCATGCCTTCCACCTCGACCAGGCACATGCGGCACATGCCGACCGGCTTCATGCGGTCGTGCCAGCAGAAGCGCGGGATGTAGACGCCGTGATCCTGGGCCGCCTTGATGAGCAGCTCGCCGTTGGGGACCTCGACCTCGCGGCCGTCGACCGTGACCGTGACCTCCTCGGGTCCGGGACGGACGGGCAGCACGTACTCCCACTCCGACGGCCACTGACTCATCGGCTGGTCGGTCATCGCGCACCACCCCCGACCGCCGCTGCCACGGGGATGCGCGTCCGCTCGTCGGCACGCATCCGCTCGTCGATCTCCTCGCGGAAGAAGCGGTCGAGGCTGACGACGTGCGACATCGTGCTGGGCCCGAGCGCGCAGATGGTCGTCTGCGCGAACGGCGCGTTGAGCCCTGGCACGATGTTGTCGCCGAAGTCGAGCAACAGGTCGAGATCCTGCGGCCGGCCGAGACCGTGCGCCATCCGGTACAGGATCTTCTCGATCCAGCCCGAGCCCTCGCGGCACGGCGTGCACTTCCCGCACGACTCGTGGGCGAAGAACTTCGCCAGCCGCCACGACACGAGCAATGGGTCGGTCGTCTCGTCGAAGACCATGATCGCCCCCGACCCGAGCATCGACTTGAGCTCGTTCTGCACGTAGTCCATGTCGGTCGGCGCGTCGAGGTGCTCGGGCACGAGCCACGGCGACGAGGCGCCGCCGGGGATGAAGAACTTCATGGCCTTGCCGCCGGGCACGCCGCCGGCGAGGCCCTCGATGAGCTCGCGGAACGTCGTGCCCAACTCGACCTCGTAATTGCCGGGCCGCTCGACGTGTCCCGACACCGAGAAGATCCGGGTGCCGGTCGACTTGTTGACGCCGAGCTCGCCGTACGACTCGCCGCCCTTCTCGATGATGTACGGCACGGCCGACAGCGTCTCGACGTTGTTGACGACCGTCGGCTTGGCGAACAGCCCCTGCACCGCCGGGAACGGCGGCTTGATGCGCGGCATCGCGCGTTCGCCTTCGAGGCTCGACAGCAGGCCGGTCTCGTCGCCGGCGATGTAGGCGCCGGCGCCACGGTGGAGGACGACGTCGAGGTCGAAGCCAGAGCCGAGGATGTCCTTGCCGAGGAAACCGCGCTCGTAGGCGTCGGTGACCGCGCGCTGCAGGCGCTCGTACCCGAGGGCGAACTCGCCCCGCACGTAGATGAACGCGATGTGGCACTCGATGGCGAACGCGGAGATCACGACGCCCTCGATCAGTTGGTGCGGGTCGCGCTCGATGAGCATGTGGTCCTTGAACGTGGACGGCTCACCCTCGTCGGCGTTGACCGCGAGGTAGCGCGGGTACACGTCCTTGGGCAGGAACGACCACTTCTGGCCCGTGCCGAACCCGGCGCCGCCCCTGCCGCGCAGACCCGACGCCTTGACCTGCTCGTCGCCGATCTGCTCGGGCGTCATCGCAAGCGCCTTGCGTAGCGAGTCGTAGCCGCCGGTCGCGAGGTACCGCTCGGTCGTCCAGGAGTCGTCCGGGTGGTCGTGCAGCCGTTTCGTGACGATGCGGGTCTCGGGCATCAGCGCACCGCTTCGGTGTCGATGCGGGTGCCCGAGATCGTGCGCCGCGCGCGGGTGCCGGCCTTGTACTCGTCGATGATCGTCTCGGCGGCTTCAGCACCGACGGGACCGTGGTAGTCGTAGTTCACCTGCATGACCGGCGCGAGGTCGCAGGCGGCAAGGCACTCGACCTCCTCGACGAACACGTCGTCGTCGTCGAGGTGCCGGTTCTCGAGGGCGCGCAGCAATTCCGGGCCGCCGTTCACGAGGCAGCTCACATTCGTGCACACGGACACGACGAGCTTCCCGACCGGCTCGCGCTTGAACATCGTGTAGAACGAGCAGACGCCGAGCACCTGAGCCGACGTCAGGTCGAGGATGCGACCGATCTCCTCCATCGCGTCCGGGCTCACCCAGCCGTCCTGGTCCTGGGCGAGGTGCAGCAGCGGGAGGATGGCGGACTTCGCCACCGGGTAGCGGGCGACGATCTCGCCGGCGCGGGCCCGGTTCTCCGGAGTGAAGGCCATTACCGGTCGACCTCGCCCATGATCGGGTCGA
>JBKOZX010000209.1:0-13847 GCA_046726115.1 Actinomycetota bacterium
GGTCAGGAGCGCGATCAGGCGCAGCACTTCGAGACAGTCCCCGAGCACTTCGGCGGTGGCGGTCGCTTCGCCAGCCTTGTCGAGCGCCCAGGGTTGCTGCTCCTCGATGTAGGAGTTGGCGGCCCGAATCAGGTCCCAGACCGCGCCGAGGCCGCCCGAGAAATCCAGCTTCGCCATGCTCGACTGCAGTCCGTCGAAGGCCGCGGCGGCAGCGTCGACCAGAGGTGCGTGCGCGCGCGCGTCCGGTACCACGCCCGCGAGGTAGTTGTCGGCCATGTTCAGCACGCGGTTAGCCAGATTGCCGAAGTTTTTCGCAAGATCGCTGTTGTAGCGGGCGAGCAACGCCTCGAAGCTGAAGTCGCCATCGGGTCCAAACCGCTGGTCCGCGACAAAGTGGTACCGGAACCCGTCGACGCCGAACTCGGCGACGAGGTCTGCCGGCGCGATTTGATTCAGCTTGCTCTTGCTCATCTTCTCGCCACCGACGAGCAGCCAGCCGTGCGCGAACACACACTTGGGCGGCGCTTCACCCGCCGCCATCAGCATCGCCGGCCAGTACACGGCGTGTTGGCGGAGGATGTCCTTCCCGATGAGGTGGTAGTCGGTGGGCCAGTAGTGATCGAACCGAGCCCGGTCCTCGCCGTAGCCGACAGCAGTGCAGTAGTTGAAGAGCGCGTCGAACCACACGTAGGCGACGTGCTTCGGGTCCCACGGGAGCGGGATGCCCCACGAGATCGACGTCCGGCTCATCGAGAAGTCGCGCAAGCCTTGCCGGATCAGCCCCAGCACCTCGTTGAGCCGGATCTCGGGCTGTACGGCCTCGGGATGCTCGGAGTAGTGGGCCAGCAGCCGATCTTGAAACTCTGACAGCTTGAAGAAGTAGTTCTCCTCACTCACCCGCTCGACCGGGATCCCGTGGATCGGGCACTTCCCGTCGACAAGCTCGTCCTCCGTGTAGTACAGCTCGCAGCGATAGCAGTAGAGCCCCTCGTACAGGCCGAGCTCGACGGCGCCGTTGTCGTAGACGGCTTGCATGAACTCCTGTACGGCCTTTTTGTGACGCGGCTCGGTGGTGCGAATGAAGTCGTCGTTGGCGATGTCGAGCAGCTTCCACGCCTCTCGGAACGTCGGGCTGGTCTCGTCGACGAACTCTTGGGGCGACAAGCCCTGCGCCTCGGCGGCCCGAACAATGTTGAGGCCGTGCTCGTCGACGCCGGTCAGGTAGACGACATCGTCGCCCCACAGGCGCCGCCAGCGAGTCAGCACGTCGCCCGCGACGGTGGTATAGGCGTGCCCGATGTGCGGCACGTCGTTCGGGTAGTAGATGGGCGTCGTCACGTAGAAACCTTGCGACATCGGGGCCTACGATACCGACGGCTCCGATACCCCTCGGCGGAATAGAGATATGAGTAAACGCTCTGGCGTCGCGAGGAAGGTCGATCAACTCGGGCGTGTGGTGCTCCCGGCGGAGGTTCGTCGCCACTTCGACATCCGCCCGGGTGACCTCATCGAGATCGGGGTCGACTCCGACGCGATCCTGCTGACGAAGGTCCAGGACCGTTGCGTCTTCTGCGACGGCGCGACGGACCTGTCCAGCTTCTCGGGCCGGCTCGTGTGCCGCGGGTGCGTTACCCGCCTCGCGGCCGAGAAGACTTCAGACGCGTAGCCGCCGCGTACGCACGCCGGCGCTCCACACCGAGCGCGGCCGCCACGTCGGCGGCGGCATCACGCGTCGATCGACCGTCGGCCAGCGCCGCCCGCACCGCCGCCTCGACCTCGGCGTCGCCGGCGGGTTCTCGCTCCTGTGCGGGCCCGACGACGATGACGTACTCGCCCCGCGGTTCGGTGCGCCCTGCGTGCGCCACCGCCTCGCCGAGCGTCCCCCGCCAGACCTCCTCGAACTTCTTCGTGAGCTCCCGCGCCAGTGCCACCGGCTGTTGCGCACCGCACACGCCGGCGAGATCAGCCAGTGTCGCCTGCACCCGGCGCGGCGCCTCGAACAGGACGGTCGTGCGCGCGTCGCCGGCGATCAGCGCGAGCCGCTCGGTGCGGCTGCGGCCCTTGCGGGGCAAGAAGCCTTCGAACACAAAGCGCTCGGTGGGGAGACCCGAGACCACGAGCGCCGTGAGCGCGGCGCTCGGGCCGGGGACGACCTCGACGGACAGCCCGGCGTCGAGGCAGGCCCGCACGAGGACGGCGCCGGGATCGGAGATCCCGGGCATGCCCGCGTCGGTGACGACCGCGACGCGGTCGCCGCCGCGGATCTCGTTCACGATGCGCTCGGCGGCGCCTATCTCGTTGTGGGCGTGCACGGCGCGCAGCCGGCGCCCGGCGGGGATCCCCGCGTGGCTCAGGAGAGCACGCGTCCGGCGGGTGTCCTCGGCGGCGATGACGTCCGCCGTGCGGAGCACGTCGACGGCGCGTGGTGTGAGGTCGTCGAGGTTGCCGATCGGAGTGCCGACGAGGACGAGCGCGCCCGTCGGTTGCTCGCTCACTCCTTCACTTCCACCTGGTCGCCGGTGTGCAGACCCCAGCGCTCGAATGCGCCCGCCTGAGCTTCGATCGCGAAGGCCGCGCCGCGGACGAGCGGCGAGACGCGCCACTTGCGCAAGCAGCACGTGCGGAGAACGACGCCCTCGTGGTCACAGAACGCGACGTCGATCGGGAAGCGCATGAAAAGCGAGTGCACATGCCGGCACGGCCGCAGCACGAGCGCACCCTCGAAGTCGGCCCGGCCGAGCAGGCCGCGACGTCGCGCCCGGCCCGTGTCCGCGACCTCGGCCGCCGCCAGCACGTCGCCCTCACGCACCAGCCATGCCATCGGGCTCTCCCGTCAGACGTTGAAGCGGATCTCGAGCACGTCGCCGTCGAGCACTTCGTACTCCTTGCCCTCGACTCGGATCTTGCCGAGCTCCTTCGCCTTCTCCCACGAGCCGATGTCGACGAGCTCGCGCCAGTCGATCACCTCGGCGCGGATGAAGCCGCGCTGGAGGTCGGAGTGGATGAGGCCGGCGCACTCGGGGGCCTTCGCGGCGGCGCGGAACGACCACGCCCGCGACTCGTCCTCTCCCGTCGTGAGGAACGTCCGCCGCCCCAGCAGGTGGTAGGCGCTGCGGGCGAGCCGGGGCAGCACGCTCTCGGCCACGCCGAGGTCGGCGAGCAGCGCCGCCCGCTCGTCGGCCGGCGCTTGGGCGACGTCGGGGTCGCCCTCGATCTCGACACACACCGACAGCGCGTCGGCGCCGAACGGCTTCGCCAGCTCCTCGGCGCGGTCGAGCAGCTCGCCCGCGACGTTCACGACCACGAGCATGGGCTTGTTCGTGAGGAGGAAGACCGGGCCGAGCAGGACGCGCTCCTCGGCCGCCAGGTCGGAGCGGTAGACGGGCGTGCCGTCGCCGAGGACCGCCTCCGCGCGCTCGAGCGCGGCGACCTCCCCCGCCAGCGTCTTGTCGCCTTTCAGCGCGCGCCGTTGCTTGGCGACGCGCTGCTCCACGGACGCCAGGTCGGCGAGCACGAGCTCGAGCTCGAGCGCGTCGAGAGCGTCCGCGGGGTCGGCGCCGTCACCCGCGCGCAGCACGGCGAGGATCGCGTCGCAGTCACGCAGCGACCCGAGCAGCCGGCTCCCGAGACCCTCGCCCGGCTTTCCCTCCGGCGCGAGGCCGGGGATGAAGTCGATCTCGAAGGTGGCGTGGACGCGCTTCTTCGACTTCGACATCTCGGCGAGGCGGTCGACGCGGTCGTCCGGCAGCGGCGCGACACCCTTGGTCGTCTCGAACCCCGCCGGCGCGTCGAGACCGGTGAGCGCGCTGAACAGCTGCGCGTGCCCGGAGTCGGGAAGACCGACGAGTCCCAAGTGCTCCACTGCGCGTCAGGGTACCGGCGCCTTCTCGACTAGCGTCTCCAGCTACATGTCGAAGAAGACGAAGAAGCGCCGCATCCGGGCCCGCCGCAACAAGGCGAACCACGGCAAGCGCCCGAACGCCGGGCGGCGCTGACCCGCGCGACCGCTTACCGCCGAGCGGGCGTCCTGAGCGTCAGCACCAGCACCACGACTGCGAGGACGGGCAGCGCGGACAGCAAGACCACGTTCAGCACCTGGTCGTCAGTCGAGTACACGTCGAGATGGCGCAGGTGGTACACGAGGTGCGGGATCCCCCACGCCATCCACGCGACGGCGACCGCGATCACGAGCGGGCGGCCCAGTGTGATGAGCGCGGCGATCGTCACCACGGCCAGGGCGAGATTGAGCGCTCCGAAGTCACGCACGAGGTGCTCGTTGTACGGCCCGTCGACACGCACCCACTGCCGCCCCAACCCCGGGTAGTCGTCGTAGAAGGACCGGGGCGCGAACGTCGCCCACAGCCCGAGCTGGACACTCGCGGCCGCCCAGATCACGAGCACGATGCGCACGATCCACTCACGCATGGCTCGCGTCCCGCGCCCGGGCCACCGCCGGCCACCCTCGCGCACGCTGGGGTATCGGGGAGACCAGCCCGTTGCGTCCAGGAACTTCTTGTTGCTGACCCGCTGCGACCGGATGACAGCCTCCGCGCCCGATCCGGCAGTCAGCTTCACCAGCCACGTCGGCATCGGTCGCAGCTTCCGGAGCCCGAAAGCTGACGAGAACGCGTCGAGGTACTCGCGCCGGGTGGCCGGCTCGTTCTCGACGACGTTGTACACGCCGGCGGGCGCGTCGAGCGCCGCGACCGCGGCACCGGCGACGTCGTCGGTGTGGATCGACGACACGTAGCCGTCCGGCTTCCCCGCCAGCATCGACATGCGCCAGCGGGCGAGGCGGAGCGCCTCGTCCACCCCGCGCGCAGTGGGCCCGTAGAACGACCCGAACCGCAGCACGACGCCGCGGCCTCCCCCGCCGGTAAAGCGGTCGATCATGCGCTCCCCCTCGAGCGTCGGACGCAGCATCGCGATCGACTCGTCGGGCGGCGTGGTCTCGTCGATCCACTCGTCGCCGCGGTCGGGATAGCTGAACGTCACCGACTCCTTCACGAACGTGCTCGCGCCGTTGGTGAGCGCAGCGTCGATGAGCAGCTCGTTCGCCGTGGTGCGGAGCCGGTTGTGCGCCGTCCAGCCGTTCTTGCTCGACATCTTGCGCAGCCGCGGTACGTTCGTGGCGAGGTGGAGCACCGCCTCGCACCCGTCGACGGCCGCCTTCACCGCGTCGCCGTCGAACAGGTCCACCGCGACCGGATCGGCTCCGAGCTCACGCAGTCGCGCCGCCTTGTCGTCGGTGCGCGCCACGGCACGCACCTCGTCGCCCTTCTCGAGCAGCCTGCGCACGGTGGCGGGGCCGATCGCACCCGTTGCTCCGGTCAGGAACACCCTCATGGCATGACCTCCTGTAGCCACATCCCGAACTTCTCCATCGCCTTCGGGCTCGCGTCGCGCGCCACGCCGACTGCGAGGTCGGCCACCGACGTGCGAGCGAGCTCCGCCCGCCAGGCGGCGTCCGCCTCGACCATCACACGGTGGATGCCGCACATCGTGCGGTACTCGCGCGCCGGCACCGCGGTGGGACCGCGACGCCGGATCTCGAGACACTCGAACGCGGGGTCCTCCCCGTCGAGCGCCTCGACCACGTCGAGCACCGAGATGCCGGCGGGCGGTCGCGCCAGGCGGTAGCCGCCACGCGGTCCCGTCCCGGCGTCGAGGATCCCGGCGCGCGACATCGCCTGGAGGTTCTTGGCCAGGTAGGCGACAGGCACGCCGTGGAACTCGGCGAGCCGGCCCGTCGGGAGGGCGGCGTCAGCCGGCAGCACCGCGAGCACCACCGCGCAGTGGAGCCCCCACTCGACCCCCTCCGAGAGCCGCATGTTCCGGATGCTAGATATCCGGAATAGACGTCCGCAAGCTCAGCGCCGGTCGAGCAGCAGCGCCTGCACCGAACGACCAATCCGGCCGCGCTCGTCGTACAGGCCGGCGTCGGCGATCCCGACGCCCTCGTGCGTCGGCCACGTGCGGGCGTCCAGCCCGACCCACTCGCCCTCGGGCAGGCGGTGCAGGTAAATCGTCAGATCGGGGTTGATGAAGAGGTGCTCCTCCCAGGTGACGGCGCCGCTGATGCCGTTGCCGAAGTCGGCCGCCGCCGCCACGCGCATGAGCGGCGTGGTCTCCTCGCCCGCGACGACGGGCACCGCGAGCCGGAACCACACCGCGGCCGGCCCTGGGAACCCGATCTCGCCGCGCACGACGCTCATCTCCATCGCGAAGCCGAAGTTGAGGGGGCCGAGGTTCTCGAAGCGCTCGCGGAGCTCGCCCGGGCCGCGCTCGAGGCGGTCGTCGGGCGGGTCGGCGAAAGTCACGTCGGCGCGGCGGATCCGCAGCGCCGCCGCCCGGACGACCTCGGTCCCGTCGGCGAGCACCGACGCCTCCACGAGCTGCACCTTCTTCCCGGGGCGCAGCGTGCGCACTCGTATCTCGATCGGCTGCATCGGCACGGGCCGCAGGAGCTCGACGGTCATGCGAGCGACGTGGGCGGGCGGTCCCACCTCATGGCGCTCCACGGTGCGGGCGAGCAACGCCGCCGCCGGGCCACCGTGCTGTGCGTTCGGGTCCCACGGCCCGCGCGCCAGCTCGGTCGGGACGAACCGGTCGCCGTCGCGGTGGAACACGGCGTCGGGGAGCTCCGGCGGCACGGGCGGCAGCCTACGGGAGCGTTGTTGACGCCCATGTCAGGGTTCTCGTACCGTCCGCCGCGGCGACGGCGACAGGAGAAATATTGCCCGGCATGAGGCTGCTCGACGGCAAGGTTGCGCTCGTCACCGGCGCCGCGTCGGGCCAGGGGCGGGCGGCGTCGGTGCTGTTCGCGGAGCACGGCGCCCGCATCGCCGTCGCCGACATGAACGACGGCGGCGCACGCGAGACGGTCGACCTCGTCGAGGAAGCCGGGAGCAAGGCGATCGCCGTGCATGCCGACGTCTCGAAGCGCGCGGACGACGACGCCATGGTCGCCGCCACCGTGGACGCGTTCGGTCAGCTGGACGTGCTCTACAACAACGCCGCCATCCAGATGTCGGGCCGGCTCGTCGAGTGCACCGAGGAGCAGTGGGACGTCACGATCGCGACGAACCTCAGCGCGATCTTCTGGGCGTGCCGCGCCGCGATGCCACACCTCGCCGAGGGCGCCGGCGGCAGCATCATCAACACGGCGTCGGTGCTCGGGCTGATCGGCTCGGAGGGCTACGCGGCGTACGGCGCGGCGAAGGCCGGGCTCGTCGCGCTCACGCGGCAGATGGCCACGGAGTACGGCCCGCAGGTGCGCGCCAACGTGATCGCGCCCGGTTCGATCGACACACCGCGGTTCCGCAAAGTCGCGGCCGAGATGGACGACGGCGAGGGCTTCGTGAACGGGCTGCTCGGGAACATCCCGCTGCACCGCCTGGGCACGGCGGCGGACGTCGCCGGCATTGCGCTGTTCCTCGCCAGCGACCTGTCCGCGTACACGTCGGGCGCGGTGATCCCGGCCGACGGCGGTCTGGCGGCGCTGCGATGAACGGCGTGGACGGGCGGTTCGGCGGGCGCACCGCCATCGTCACCGGCGGCGCGTCGGGGCTCGGGGAGGCGACCGTGGCCCGCCTCGCCGCTGCCGGTGCCCGCGTCGTGGTCGCCGACGTCGACCAGCCCGGGGCGCGCCGTGTCGCCGACGCCGTGACCAAGGCCGGGGGCACGGCCGAGGCGATCGCCGTCGACGTCACACAGGAGGACGAGGTGCGCCGCATGGTCGGAACCGCGACCGGTGGGAACGGCGGTGGTCGCCTCGACGTGCTGGTCTGCAGTGCGGCGGTCGAGACGCGCGGTTCGCTCGCCGACACCAGCGACGAGGACTGGCAGCACGTGCTTGACGTCAACCTCAAGGGCCCGTTCCTGTGCCTCAAGCACGCGATCCCGGCCATGATGCAGGCCGGCGGCGGCTCGGCCGTGCTGCTCGGCTCGGTGCTCGGCGCGATCGGTTCGCCGGGGTACGCCGCGTACTGCGCGTCAAAGGGCGCGCTCGTCAACCTCGCCAAGCAGGCCGCCATCGAGCACGCGCCGGACAAGGTGCGCGTGAACGTCGTCTCCCCCACCGCGTGCGAGGCGGGACTGTTCCTGAAGGTCATCGAGCAGGCGCCGGACCCCGAGGGCATCAAGCGCATGGTGGCGGAGCGGACGCCGATGGGGCGCCTCGGCACCGCCGACGACGTGTGCGAGTCGATCATGTTCCTCGCCGGCGACGAGTCGAGCTACATCAGCGGCGCGGTCTTCCCGCTCGACGGCGGCCTCGCCGCGCGCCGGATGTGACCATGATGCGTGCGCTGGGGGACATATGGGGTCCCTACGAACGCATCGAGGGGGGAGCACACGATGCGTGAGGGGCGGCGGATCCTCGACGCGGACGCGCACGTCGTCGAGCCGGCGGACGTGTTCGGCGAAGCGCAGCGCGTCGGTCCCGAGATCATGGACCTGCCCCCAACCACACCGTTCGAGGCGGCGGGCGACAGCTCCAAGCTGGCCGACTTCTTCGCCGCGGGCTGCTCGGCCGAGGCGTACCTGGCGTGCATGGACACCGAGGACATCGACGCCGTCGTGCTCTACCCCTCGATCGGGTTGTACGTGCCGTACGTCCCCGAGCTCGAGCCTGAAGATTCGGTCGATGCGTGCCGCGCGTACAACGACTGGATCGGCGCGTACACGGCGACCGACGCGTCCCGCCTGGCCGGCGTCGGCATCGCGCCCATGGCTGACCTGCAGCGGGCAGTCGAGGAGACGCGCCACGCAGCCGACCTCGGCCTCCCCGGAGTGATGGTGCGCCCCAACCACGTGTTCGGCCGCAGCCTCGGCGCGTCCGAGTACGACCCGCTCTACGACGCCCTCGAGGAGACCGGCCTCGTGCTCGCGGTGCACGAGGGCCTCGGCGTTCGTGCGCCGACCATCGGACGCGACGTCAGCAAGACGTTCGCCATCCGCCACGCGATGTCGCATCCCATGGAGCAGATGGCGGCGATGGCGAGCCTCATCCTCGAGGGGGCGCTCGAACGGCACCCCGACCTACGCGTCGCGTTCCTCGAGTCAGGCACGGGTTGGCTCCCGTACTGGCTGGCGCGGCTGGACGGGCACGCGGAGTGGATGCAGGACACGGAGACAGCCGGGTTGTCGCTGACGCCGTCGGAGTACTTCGCCCGTCAGTGCGTGATCAGCACCGACCCCGACGACCCGCTGGCGGCGTGGGTCGTGTCGCAGGTGGGCGCGGACCACGTCGTGTGGGCAAGCGACTTCCCGCACCCCGACGCCCTCTACCCGGAGGCGGTCAGCAGCTTCCTGAAGGAGTCGGCCGAGCACGCCCTGGAGGACGGCGCCCTCGAGGCCGTGCTGTGGGACACCCCGGTACGCTTCTACCGGCTGGAGGACCGCTTCAGCCGGGCTTGAGGCAGGCAGCCGCATGGGAGACGCGACGCTCGACACGCTCACCGCGGGACGCGAGTCCTTCGCGCCCGTCGCGACGGTCGACTGGCGCTGACGACCGCGGTGGCCAAGCTGATCTACTCGGCGATCATGTCGCTCGACGGCTACGTCGCGGACGAGAACGGCAACTTCGACTGGGCTGCGCCGGACGAGGAGGTGCATACGTTCGTCAACGATCTCGAGCGGCCGGTCGGCACCTACCTCTACGGTCGCCGGATGTACGAGGTCATGGTTGCGTGGGAGACCGCGCACACCTTCACCGACCAGCGTGCTGTCATGCAGGACTTCGCGCAGATATGGCAGGCGGCCGACAAGATCGTGTACTCCACGACACTCGACAAGGCCTCCAGTGCCCGGACTCGGATCGAGCGCGACTTCGACCCCGAAGCGGTCCGTCAGCTGAAGGCGCGCGCGGGTCGTGACATCACCGTGGGCGGCCCCGACCTCGCCGCCCAGGCGATCAGTGCCGGGCTGGTCGACGAGTGGCACCTCTTCCTCACGCCCGTCGTGGTGGGAGGCGGCAACCCGTCCCTCCCCGACGATGTCCGCGTGAACCTCGAGCTGCTCGACGAACGGCGCTTCGCGAGCGGCGTGGTTCACCTCCGCTACCGCACCAGCACGTGAGGAGACGCCCGGGGGTCTAGGCCACGCGGCAGACGGTCGACGTGCCGAAGCGCGCCGTCACCATCTCCTTGAGCCCGCGGGGGAAGCTCTCGTGCGCGGCCAGATGCGGTTGGGCGAGCGCGCCCTGCGCCACCGCGTCGCCTTGGAACGCCCGGACGCATCGCTCGGGCTCGGCGTTGGCGAGGGCGAGGATCGCCCCCGCGCATCCGAGCGGTCCCGCGAACGACAGCAACGCCGACGAGCCCGTGTAGATCGGGCCCTGGTACTGGTCGAGCTCGTGCAACAACCGCTCGGCGTCGCCCGACGAGTCCTTGACGCCCGCCACCGGCAGGTCGGCGAGCACGCGGACGGGGATCCCGGGCGGCGACACTTTCGGGTAGTGGTATGCGAGGACCGGTGTCCCGGCGGCTGCCTTCGCGATCGCCTCGTAGTACGGACGCGGGTCGTTGACACCCGTCGGTGACAGCGCGAGGACGCCGTCGGCGCCGCGCTCGACCGCGTCGCGCGTCAGCGCGGTGGCCTGGCGTGCCGAAGGCGCGCCCGTGCCCGCGATCACGGGTACTGAGGCGGGCACTTCAAGGCGCACGGCGTCGAGGAGCGCCACGCGCTCGTGAGCATCGAGCGCACCAGCCTCGCCGGTGGTGCCCGCCACGATGACCGCCTGCATCCCGGCGTCGACGAGCTGGGCCGCGAGATCCGCCGTCGCCGGCGCGTCGAGATCGCCGCGGTCGTCGAACAGCGTCACCAGCGCGACGCCCACTCCCGTGAACACCGGCTCGGTCATGCCGCGCAAGCTACCGGGTCGCATCCTCGCCGAGCGGGCGGCCGAAGTGGTGACCGGTGATGGCCAAGCCCCACCTCAGATAGAGCCGGTGCGCGTCGTGCCGGTGCACGCCGGAGTCGAGCTGGAACGAGTCGCAGCCGTTGCGGTCCGCCTCGGCGCGGATCCAGTCGAGCAGGGCCGCGGCGTGACCGGCGCGCCGCGCTACCTCACGGGTGACGAGATCCTCGACGTAGAGGTAGTGGCCCCACGCAAGCATGTCGCGGATGTGGAACCCGGCTGCGCCGGCGGCGGCGGCGTCACGGTCGTCGAACGAGGCGACGAGTCGGTAACCCGCGGGCCGCTGGACGTCGTTGACGCGCGCGACGAACTGAGATGCGGTCCCGATGTCCGGCCGCAGCTCGAGCATCGCTTCGTAGGCAAGATGCGTCTCGACCGGCGACAGCTCACGAATGCTCATACGGTGAAGCATTACTAGTGTCGACCGCATGAGCGAAACGGTTTTGTCCGAGGCCGCAGATCGCGTGTGCACGGTGACGCTCAACCGTCCGGACGCCCGCAACGCCATGAACAGCGAGCTGCAGCGGGCGCTCGCCGACGCGCTGGCGGCCGCCGAAGCCGATGACGCAATCGACGTGGTGATCCTCACCGGCGCCGACCCCGCGTTCTGTGCCGGTCTCGACCTGCGCGAGCTGGGCAGCACCGCGGCCAACCTCCGCGGCGGCGAGCACCCAAGCCCGTTCGCGGTGCTGTGGACGATGTCGAAGCCGGTCATCGGCGCGGTCAACGGCGCCGCCGTCACCGGCGGGTTCGAGCTCGCCCTCGGATGCGACTTCTTGATCGCGTCGGATCGAGCCCGCTTCGGCGACACCCACGCCCGTGTCGGCGTCACCCCCGGCGGCGGGATGAGCGTGTTCCTCCCGCAGGCGGTCGGGCTCCGCCGAGCGAAGGAGATGAGCCTCACCGGCAACTTCGTCACCGCCGACGAGGCGCTCGCTCTCCGGCTCGTCAACCGGGTCGTGCCCCACGACGAGCTGCTGCCGACCACCCGCGCCCTCGCGGCCGACATTGTGGCCAACGACCAGCGCGCGGTCCGTAACCTGAAGCAGCTCTTCGACCGCGGCTCCGAGGTCAGCGCGGGCGACGCCCTCGCGCTCGAGCACGAGATCTTTCGCACCTGGCGCGTCGATCCGTCGGAGATCGAGCGCCGCCGCGCCTCGATCGTCGAGCGCGGCCGCAACCAGACGGGGTAGCCGCGCCGGCGAGCATCATTCGGCAGGAACGGGCACCCCCCACAGCCGCTCGTCGTGGAAGTATCTGGCGTCGAGCCGAGCCGGGGTGCGGCCGTCGGCGCGGCGGGGGCCACCGCACCGGTGAGGCGTACGACAGCAGATGCTCTTCCCGACCGTCACGTTCGCCATCTTCTTCATGGTGGTGCTTCCCGTGAGCTGGCTGCTCATGCCCAAGCCGGCTCGCTGGAGAATCTTCATCCTCGCCGCGAGCTACTTCTTCTACGGCTACTGGAACCCGCGCTTCATCCTGCTGCTCGCGTTCTCGACGCTGTTCAACCAGGCCGCGGGGAAGCTGATCTATCGCACCGAGAGCGCGGGCCTCCGCCGGCTGATCCTGGCGGGCGCAGTCGTCGGCAACCTCGGCGTTCTCGGCTACTTCAAGTACTACGACTTCTTCGTCAGCTCGGCGCAGAACATGCTCGAGAACGTCGGGATCCATGTCGCGCCGGAGATCGTCGCCATTACGCTGCCCGTCGGCATCTCCTTCTTCACGTTCCAGGCCCTCAGCTACGTCATCGACATCTATCGCCGCACGTTCGAGCCCGTCTCGCTGCTCGAGTTCGCGGTGTACGAGTCGTTTTTCCCGCACATCGTGGCGGGCCCGATCGTGCGGGCGGCCGAGTTCCTGCCCCAGCTCAAGGAGCGCCACGACCCCCGTCGGGTCGACGCCAGCCGCGCCTTCTTCCTCATCTTCCTCGGCCTGTTCAAGAAGGTCGTGATCGCGAACTTCCTCGCCACCAACATCGTCGACCAGGTCTTCGCGTCGCCTGGGCGTTATTCGGGACCCACGACGCTCTTTGCGATCTACGGGTACGCCGTGCAGATCTACGCCGACTTCAGCGGCTACACGGACATGGCGATCGGGTTCGCGCTCCTCCTCGGCTTCCGCTTCCCGCAGAACTTCGACTCACCCTACGCGGCGACCTCGATCCAGGACTTCTGGCGCCGCTGGCACATGACCCTCTCGCGCTGGCTGCGCGACTACGTGTACATCCCACTCGGAGGGAACCGCGGGGGTCGGCTGCTCACGTACCGGAACCTCATGCTGACGATGCTCGTCGGGGGCCTCTGGCACGGCGCGGGCTGGACGTTCGTCGTCTGGGGAGGGCTCTGGGGCGCCGGGCTCGTCGCCGAGCGCTGGTGGCGCGACCGGCCCGGGTACGTGGGGCGCTCGCTCGTCGGCTTCCGCCGCGGCTGGCACCGCTTCCTCACCTTCCAGTTCGCCTGCTTCGCCTGGATCTTCTTCCGCGCCGACTCGTTCGCGGACGCCCGCGACATCATCGTCCGGCTCTTCACCGCCTGGGGCCAGGCGTCGCCGCTCGTGACCGGAGGGGTGCTGCTCGCGATCGCCGTCGGGATCGGCTCGCAGTACCTGCCGCCGCGCTTTCCGCTGCTCGTCATGGCTCGCTTCTCGCGGCTGCCCATCCCCGCGCAGGCCGTCGTTCTCGCCTTCGGGCTCCTGCTCGCGAACGCGATGGGCCCGGAAGGCGTCGCCCCCTTCATCTACTTCCGTTTCTGATGGAGACGCGCTCGGCACCGAGGCGCCGGCGTCCGCAGGAGCGGACGGAGGAGGGCGGCCGCAGGCTCCACTCCGCCGGCTCGGCCTTCGTCGTCGCCCTGCTCGCGCTGCTGCTCGGTGCGTTCCTGAACGCGCCCGGGATCCACAAGTCCGCCTCCGGCCAGCCGCAGGGGTG
>JBKOZX010000210.1:0-6847 GCA_046726115.1 Actinomycetota bacterium
GCGAACGAGAGCGTCGCGCCCTACGGGCTGCTGACGCACCGCCACACCGGCGAGATGGAGTGGGCGCTGGGCGCGGCTTCCGGCGCCGACGTGCAGCTGCTGTTCACGCCGCATCTCGTCCCGATGACACGAGGCCTGCTCGCGACGTGTCACGCGCGACCAACGTCAGCCGGGCTGTCGACCGGATTGCTCCTCGAGCGATTCCGCGCGTTCTACGCCGACGCGCCGTTCGTGACCGTGCTCGATGAGCCGCCGGTGACCAAGGCGACCCTCGGATCAAATGCGGCCCACGTGACGACGCGCTTCGACGAGCGCACGGGATCGGTGCTGGCGCTGTGCGCGCTCGACAACCTCGGCAAGGGCGCCTCGGGCCAGGCCATCCAGTGTGCCAACCTCGTCCTCGGCTTGCCCGAGGCCACGGGCTTGCCCGCCGTCGGGATCATGCCGTGAGCATCACGGCTGCGAGCGGCTTCGAGGCGGGTGGCATCGCGTGCGGCATCAAGGCCTCGGGCGCGCGCGATCTTGCGCTCGTCGCGACCGCCGACCGCCGGCGCGTGTCCGCCGCCGCCGTGTTCACGACCAATCTCGTGCAGGCGGCCCCCGTGCAGGTCAGCCGGGACCACCTCGCCGACGGGCAGGCCGCCGCGGTCGTCCTCAACTCCGGCAACGCCAACGCCGCCACCGGGGAGAACGGCCGTCGTGACGCTCGCCGGATGTGCGAGCTCACCGCCGAGTCGCTGGGGTGTGATCCGCAGGACGTCCTGGTGTGCTCCACCGGGCTGATCGGCGTGCGGATGCCGATGGGTGCGGTCGAAGCGGGTGTGCCGAAGCTCACGGGCGTGCTGCGCGCTGACGTGGGAGGAGCGACCGAGGCCGCGGACGCCATCCTGACCACCGACACGGTCCGCAAGGAAGCCCACGAGCGAGTCGAGCTCGCTGACGGGAGCTCGGTCACGATCGGCGGCATGGCCAAGGGCGCGGCAATGCTGGCGCCGTCGATGGCGACCATGCTCGCCGCACTGACCACCGACGCCGCCGTCGAACCACCGGCACTGCACGAGATGCTGGCGGCCGCCGCCGACGCGTCGTTCCACGAGCTGTCGATCGACGGGTGCACGAGCACGAACGACACCGTGCTGGCCCTGGCGAATGGCTACGCGGGGAACGAGCCCATCGGGCCCGGAAGCCCGGACTCGTCGCGGGTCACGGACGCCTTCTCCCGCGTGTGCTTGGCGCTCTCGGTGCAGATGGCGAGCGACGCCGAGGGCGCCACGAAGCTCGTCGACATCACGGTTCGCGGGGCCCGCACGCGCGACGACGCCCGCCGCGCCGCCCGCGCCGTCGCTGAGAGCCAGCTCGTGCAGTGCTCGCTGAATGGTGGTGATCCGTACTGGGGTCGCGTGCTGTCCGAGCTCGGCGCCAGCGGCGCGACCTTCGGCCCGGAACAGGTCGAGATCGCATACGGAGACGTGACCGTCTGTCGCAACGGCGTGCACGCCGAGCACGACGCGGCCCAGCTCGCAAAGGTCATGAACGAGCGTTCGATCACCGTGACATGTGACCTCGACGCCGGCCCCGAGCAGGCCACGATGCGGACGACCGACCTGAGTCACGCGTACATCGACGAGAACCGACGGACGTCGTGACCACTGCCGAGCACGCCGATCCCCGGGTGCGCGACGCCGGCGCGAAGGCACTCATCCTCGCCGAGGCGCTGCCGTACATTCGTGAGTTCTCGGGCAAGACGGTCGTCATCAAGTACGGCGGTCACGCCATGGAGGACCCCGAGCTCGCAGACCTCTTCGCCCAGGACGTGGTGCTGATGCGTCTCGTCGGGATGAACCCGGTCGTGGTGCACGGCGGCGGCCCGCAGATCAGCGACCTCATGCGACGCCTGGGGAAGGAGCCCCAGTTCGTCGACGGTCTGCGCGTCACCGACGAGGAAACCGTCGACATCGTCCGCATGGCCTTGGTCGGCAAGGTGAACCGGGAGGTCGTCGCCTCCGTCAACCAGCACGGCTCGTACGCCGTCGGGCTGTCGGGCGAGGACGCCGGGCTCATCACCGTCACCGCGCGCGACGAGAAACTCGGATTCGTGGGCGATGTCCACCGCATCGACCCCTCGATCCTCGAGCGCCTCATCCGCGAAGAGCTCATCCCGGTCGTCGCGACGGTCGGGGTCGACGACGCCGGCCAGGCGTACAACGTGAACGCAGACACGGTGGCGGGCGCCATCGCCGAGTCGTTGCACGCGGAGAAGCTCGTGTACCTCACGAACGTCGCCGGCCTGTACGGCGACCTCGCCGACGAGGCCTCGCTCATCTCCCGCATCGCAGTGGACGGGCTCGGCGCGCTCGTCGACGACGGGCGGCTGTCCGAGGGCATGATCCCGAAGGCCCGCTCGTGCATCGACGCGGTGAAGTCGGGCGTGACGCGGGCGCACATTCTCGACGGGCGCATCCCGCACGCCCTGCTGCTCGAGTTCTTCACCCGCGAGGGCATCGGCACGATGGTGATCGCATGACGACGACGCCGACGACCCGCCTCGACGAGCTCGTGACGCTCGACGCCGAGCACGTCATGGCCACCTACTCCCGGGCGCCCGTCGCGTTCGTACGGGGCGAGGGCACGCGCCTGTGGGACTCGGAGGGCCACGAGTACCTGGACTTCCTCGGGGGGTTGGCGGTCACGTCGCTCGGGCACGCGCATCCCGCCGTCGCCGAGGCGGTCGGCGACCAGGCGCGGACGCTCGCGCACGTGTCGAACCTGTACTACAACGACCTGCAACCGCGGCTCGCGGCGCGCCTCGATGCCCTGAACGGCGGCGACGGCCGCGTGTTCTTCGCCAACTCCGGCGCCGAGGCCAACGAGTGCGCGATCAAGCTTGCCCGCCGCTACGGGCAGACTCGCGGCGGGCCGGAGCGGTACCACGTCGTTTCTACTTACGGCTCGTTCCACGGCCGGACCCTCGCGACACTGGCCGCGACGGGACAGCCCCACAAGCAGGAAACGTTCCAGCCGCTCCCGTCCGGGTTCCGTCTCGTGCCGTTCGCCGACGCCGGCGCCCTCGCCGGCGCGCTCGACGAGCGCGTGTGCGCGGTCCTGCTCGAGCCGATCCAGGGCGAAGGGGGCGTGAACCCGGCGCCGCCCGGCTACCTCGAGGCCGTCCGCACGTGGTGCGACGAGCGCGAGGCCCTGCTGATCATCGACGAGATCCAGACCGGGCTGGGCCGAACGGGCCGGTGGTTCGGCTACCAGCACGCCGACGTGCAGCCCGATGTCGTCACGATGGCGAAGGCGCTCGGGAACGGCATGCCGATCGGCGCGTGCTGGGCCCGCGTCGAGGTCGCCCAGGCGTTCCGGCCCGGCGACCACGCGACGACGTTCGGGGGGCAGCCGCTGGCGGCTCGCGCCGCCCTCGCCGTGCTCGACGTGATGGAGGCAGAGGACGTCCCGGCGCGCGCCGCCCGCGCCGGCGGGCAGCTCGCGGAGGCGTTGTCGGCGTTGCCCGCGGTGGTCGATGTGCGCGGCGCCGGGCTCCTGATCGCGGCCGAGCTGACGCCGGGCATCGAATCGGGGGCGGTCGCGCGCTCGTGCCTCGAGCGCGGCCTGATCGTGAATGCGGTGACGCCGACCGCGCTGCGATTCGAGCCCTCGCTGCTCGTCACCGAGGATGAGATCCGGGAGGCCGTTCGCATCCTGGACGCCGCGCTACGCGAGACGGGGGAACAGGGCACATGACCCGGAGCGCGAGCACCGACTTCCTCGAGGTCGACGCCCTCACCCCCGACCGCCTCGCCGGGCTACTCGACCGCGCCCGGGCCTGGAAGCTGGACCCGAGCGCGGTTCCCGAGCCGCTCGCGCGACAAGGCGTGGCGCTGCTGTTCGAGAAGCCGTCCACCCGCACCCGCAGCTCGACGGAGATGGCCGTCGTCGGCCTCGGTGGCCACCCGATCTACATCCGGCCGGAGGAGGTCGGGATCGGCGTGCGCGAGACCGTCGAGGACGTCGCCCGCACCCTCGCCGGGTACTGCACGATCCTCTCGGCCCGTGTCTTCGACCACAGCACGCTCGAGGCCATGGCGGCTGCGGTGGACGTGCCGGTCGTGAACCTCCTGTCGGATCGCGCGCACCCGTGTCAGGCCCTCGCCGACGTGTTGACGCTGCATGAGCACTTCGGATCGCTCGACGGGCGCCGGGTCGTGTTCGTGGGCGACGGCAACAACGTCGCCGCGTCGCTGGCGTTCGCCTCCGCGCTGTGCGGCATCGAGCTCACGGTCGCGTCGCCACCGGGGTACGAGCTCGACGACGACGTCGTGGACCGCGCCCGCAACCTCGGTGGAACGGTGGAGATCGTCGGCGACCCGCACGAGGCCGTGAAGGGGGCCGACGCCGTCTACACGGACGTGTGGACCTCGATGGGCCAGGAAGACGAGGCGTCGGCCCGGCGGGCCGCGTTCGCGGGGTACGAGGTCGACGCCGAGCTGATGCAAGCGGCGGGGGACCACGCCGTCTTCCTGCACTGCCTCCCGGCCCACCGCGGCGAAGAGGTGGCCGCCGACGTGATCGACGGGCCCGCGTCGTTGGTGTGGGAGCAGGCGGCCAATCGCATGCACGCGGTGCGGGCGCTGCTCGCCGATCTCGCGACGGCGACGGCCGCGTGATGGCCACGCTCGGGAAGCCCCAGCGGCAGCACCGCATCACGCGCGTGCTCGAGGAGCAGGCCGTGTCGAGCCAGGCGCAGCTGGTCGAGCTGCTAGCGGCGGAAGGGATCGTCGCCACCCAGGCGACCGTCAGCCGCGACCTCGAGGACCTCGGCGCGGTGAAGGTCCGGATCCCGGGCGGGACGATGGCGTACGCGATCCCGGAGCATGCCAAGGAGGCCAGCGCGCCCGACGACCATCTGCGCCGAGTCATGGGGGAGTTCGTGGTCGACGTGGCGCACAGCGGCAACCTCGTCATCCTGCGGACGCCGCCCGGCTCGGCGCACGTCATCGCGTCTGCGCTGGATCGTTCTGGCCTCCGCGACGTGCTCGGGACCGTGGCCGGTGACGACACCCTCCTCTTGATCTGCGCCGAAGGCGCCGACAGCACCAAGGTCGCTGACCAGCTCGCGACCCTCGCGGGACTGTGAGGGAGTCACCGATGGCCAAACGCGTTGTGCTCGCATACTCGGGAGGCCTCGACACCTCGGTTGCGGTCAACTGGATCGCCGAGGAATGGGGAGCCGAGGTCATCGCGCTCGCCGTCGACGTCGGGCAGGACGTCGACGACGACTGGGACACGATCCGCACCCGGGCGATGGCAGCAGGCGCCGTCGAGGCGATCGTCGTCGACGCGCGCGCCGAGTACGCACGCGACTTCGTCACGCCCGCGTTGCGCGCCAACGCGCTCTACGAAGGCAAGTACCCGCTCGTCTCGGCGCTCTCGCGGCCGGTGATCGTGCGCCACCTCGTCCAGGTCGCCCGCGAGCACCACGCCGACGCCGTCGCGCACGGCTGCACCGGCAAGGGCAACGACCAGGTGCGCTTCGAGGTGTCCGCCCGCGCCCTGGCGCCGGACCTCGAGGTCCTCGCCCCGGTGCGGGTGTGGGGCCTCACGCGCGAGGACTCGATCGAGTACGCGGCGAAGCACGGGATCCCGATCCGGGTCCGCAAGGACAGTCCGTACTCCGTCGACGAGAACCTCTGGGGGCGCGCGATCGAGTGCGGCATCCTCGAGGACCCGTGGGTCGAGCCACCCGACGAGATCTACGCGCTCACGAGCGCGGCCACGAAGGCACCCCCCGAGCCGCGGGAGCTCGTCCTCGGATTCGAGGGCGGCGTGCCCGTCAGCCTCGACGGCGCCGCGACCCCGCTGGACGAGCTCGTGCCGGCCGTGAGCGCGGCCGTGGGCGCGTACGGCTGGGGTCGGATCGACATGGTCGAGAACCGCCGGGTCGGTATCAAGAGCCGCGAGATCTACGAGTGCCCGGGCTCGCTCGCGCTCATCCTCGCTCACGCCGACCTCGAGTCGATCACGCTCGAACGGGACCTGCTGCGCGAGAAGGCTCGACTCGAGCCGCGGTACGCCGAGCTGGTCTACGACGGGCTCTGGTACTCACCGCTGCGCCGGTCGCTCGACGCCTTCGTGGCCGCGTCGCAGGCGCCGGTCACGGGAGAGGTGCGGCTCCGGCTCGAGCCGGGGCGCTGCTCCGTCGTCGGTCGCCGCGCCGAGCACGGGCTGTACGACTACGAGCTCGCCACCTACGCCGCCGACGACGCCTTCCGGCACGAGGACGCGGCCGGGTTCGTGCGGCTCTGGGGGCTCGGCCTCGAGACCATCGCCCGCAAACAGGGAATCCCGGAGGAATGAGCGAGCAGGATCCGCGTCCGCTGTGGCACGGGCGCTTCGGGGACGATCCCGCCGATGAGCTGCTCGCGTTCACGAGCAGCCTCGACTTCGACCGCCGCCTGGCCGACGACGACATCGCGGGCTCACGCGCCCACGTCGCGATGCTGGCCAAGGTCGGGCTGCTCGCAGGAGACGAGGCTGACGCCGTCACGGCCGCCCTCGACCGTGTCGAGCAGGAGCTCGCCGGCGGGGAATTCGCATTCGCGCCCACGGACGAGGACATCCACACCGCCATCGAGCGGCGCGTGACGGATCTCGCCGGACCAGCCGGCGCCAAGCTGCACACGGGGCGCAGCCGCAACGACCAAGTGGCCACCGACCTGCGGCTGTGGTGCAAGCGTGAGCTCGCGGCGGTAGCGGGCCGGGTGGTCGAGCTGCAGGAGGTGCTGCTCGACCGGGCCGAGACGGCCGGCGCGGCGTCGCTGCCGGGGTACACCCACCTTCAGCGGGCCCA
>JBKOZX010000211.1:0-4296 GCA_046726115.1 Actinomycetota bacterium
CCCGCAGGGGATCGCGTTCCAGCCCGGAACGAACCAGCCGTACAGCATCGAGCACGGCCCCAACATCAACGACGAGGTAAACAAGCTCGTCGCCGGTGGGAACGGCGGCTGGGATCCCAACAACGGTGGCAACTACGACCAATCTGTCCCGATGACCGATCTCCAGAAGTTCCCGAACGCGATGATTCCGGCCTGGCGCTCGGGCGACAGCGGCACGGTCGCCCCGTCGGGCGGGACGTTCCTCTCGGGCGCGCAGTGGAAGTCGTGGGACGGCGCGCTCGTTGTGGCATTCCTGAAGGACAGCAAGGCCCGGGTGATGTTCCTCGACGGCGATGGGAACGTGACCTTCGCGACGCCGATCCTGGCGAACGGGATCCGCCTCCGCAGCGCCGTCGAAGGCCCGGACGGCAACCTGTACATCACTACCGACGCCGGTGGGGGCAACGACGTCATCATGAAGGTGGTCCCGAGTTAGGGACACCGCCACTCGCTTCCGCCTCGGTTTGACGTTCGGCGTAGCCTGACCCCATGGCCGATCAGGCGGAGTTCGCCGAGCTCGCGATGCCGTACATGTCGGCGTTGTACTCCGCCGCGCTGCGCATGACGCGCAACCCGGCCGACGCCGAGGATCTCGTCCAGGAGACATACCTGCGCGCGTACCGGGGGTTCGGCGGGTTCCGGGAGGGCACGAACCTCAAGGCCTGGCTCTACAAGATCCTCACGAACACGTTCATCAACACCTACCGCGCCAAGAAGCGCCGCCCGGACGAAGTCGACCTCGACGACACCGAGGACTTCTACCTCTACCGCCGCCTCGGCGGGCTCGAGGCCGCCAACGCCGACCGCACTCCCGAGGCGGAGGTGCTGGACTCGCTCCCCGACGCGACCGTGAAGGAAGCGCTCGAGGCGCTCCCCGAGCAGTTCCGGATGGCGGTCCTCCTCGCCGACGTCGAAGGGTTCTCGTACAAGGAGATCGCCGAGATCATGGACGTCCCGATCGGGACCGTGATGAGTCGGCTGCATCGAGGAAGAAGGCAGCTCCAGAAGGCGTTGTGGGAATTTGCGGGGGAGCGAGGCCTCCACCCGGCCTCGGACCGAGCGGGGGGATAGCGGCAAACAGATGGACTGCGACGAAGCAATCCTGCGCATCTACCAGTACCTCGACGGTGAGCTCACCGTCTGGCGACGGCGTGCGATCGCGCACCACCTCGACGAGTGCCCGCCGTGCGCTCAGGGCTTCGACTTCGAGATCGAGCTGCGCCAGGTCGTCGCCTCCAAGTGCCGAGACGAGGTGCCGCCCGAGCTGAAGCGCCGGATCGCCGAGGCCATCGGCATCTCCGTCGAAGAAGGGCGCAGCGGCCCCAACCGCGTCTGACTCAATTCCTCTGTTCCTCTGTCGCTGTTTGCCGCACCGTCCCAGCGACCCGAGGGAAGCACCTCCGCCGCTCTACGATGACGGCGACGCCCGAGAACGCCGGGAGGCGCCGCCCGTGAAGATCGTCCGCATCGCCGCGCTCACGCTCGCGACCGTCGCCGTGCTCGGAGTCGCCGCGGTACCGGCGGGTGCCGGGCCCGTGCTCGCCGACGACAGGTACAAGTGGTTCTACTGGATCGGCCCGCTGCTCATGGTCGCGGCGGTGCTGTTCCTGCTCGCACTGGGCGCCGGGTACTACATCAGGGTGCTGCGACCGAAGTACCGCGGGAAGCCGGTCAACAAGTGACCCAGACCGAGACCGCCGCGCCACCCGAGCCCGTCGACTGGGGGCTCGCCGAGCGGGTGGCGTGCCGTTTTGCCGGTCGCGACCCGATCGCCGCGTCGTATCTCGGTGGCTCGCTGCGTCCCGACTTCTCGGACGTGACGACGCAGGCGGAGCAACTCGTTAGTGACTTCACCGGTCTGCACGCCCCCGGTACGGCGTCGGCACGCGTGCTCGACCGTCCGCAGTGGGTGCACGCCAACGTCGCGTCGATGCGCCGCATGCTCCATCCGCTCACCGCCCGCGTCGGTGAGCGCATGGCCCGCAGCCCGATCGCACCGATCGGCCGCCGCGTGGCCGGCACCGAGATGGGCGTGCTGCTCGGGTTCATGGCCCAGCGGGTCCTGGGCCAGTACGACCTGCTCGTGCTGGAGGATCCCGACGCCCCCGACGCGAACGACGCCGTGTACTACGTCGGCCCCAACATCCTCGCTCTCGAGAAGCGGTATGCGTTCCGGCCGCGGGACTTCCGGCTCTGGATCGCGATCCACGAGGTAACGCACCGGGCACAGTTCACGGCGATCCCGTGGATGAAGCAGTACTTCATGTCGCTGATCGAGAAGGCCCTGGGGATCGTCGACCCGGATCCCGGGCGCTTGCTACACGCCGTGACACACGCCGCCGATGAGCTTCGTAAAGGGCACAACCCGCTCGACGACGGCGGGCTGGTCGCGCTGTTCGCGTCACCCGAGCAGCGCGGGGTGCTCGCCCAGGTGCAGGCGCTCATGTCACTGCTGGAGGGTCACGGCAACAGCGTCATGAACGAGCTCGGTCGTCTCCACATCTCCGGGCAGGAGCGCATGGCGCGCGTCCTCCAGGCGCGCCGCCGCAGCCGGGGCATCAGCGGCATCCTGTACAAGCTGCTCGGCTTCGATTCGAAGCTCCGGCAGTACGAGGTG
Source organism: Actinomycetota bacterium (assembly GCA_046726115.1). GTDB lineage: Bacteria > Actinomycetota > Acidimicrobiia > IMCC26256 > JACDBD01 > JALZAA01. The sequence goes on from JBKOZX010000211.1 coordinate 2,657, forward strand.
GGCGAGGCGTTCGTGGCCGCGGTCGAGCGTGAGGGCGGCCCGCGCGCAATCGACGCCGCGTGGCGGGGTCCGGAGTCACTGCCGACGATCGAGGAGCTCGCGCAGCCATCCGCGTGGCTGAGCCGCGTGGCCTGAACGCTCGACAGGGCAGGACGGTAGCCTCGGCCGCGATGGCGTTGGTCCTGGTCGTCGACGACGAGCCTGACATTCGCGAGTTGGTGCGCGTGAACCTCGAACAGGCGGGGCACCGCGTGCTCACCGCCGCCGACGGCGCCGAAGCGCTCGCGCTCGTGCGCAAGGAGACACCCGACGCATTGTTCCTCGACGTGCGCATGCCGAACGTCGACGGATGGACGGTCCTCGAGGAGCTGAAGGCCGGGAGCCACCGCGACCTCTCGGAGATCCCTGTTTTCATGGTCACCGCCGCCGACGAACCCGAGGCGCGGCTGCGCGGCGGCATCCAGGGCGCGCTGCAGTACATCACGAAGCCGTTCGACCCGGGTGAGCTGGTCGAGGCGCTCGAGCAGGCGCTGCACCCGGCCGCGCCACCGGAACGCGAGCAGCGGCGCAAGGTGCAGGCCGAGTCGCTCGAAGCGCTCGCGCGCTACGAGAAGACCGGCGCGCCTGGCGACGGCACGACGCCCGAGCCCCGCGTGCGACTCACCCGCCTCGAGCACTCCCCGACGTCGCCGAGCCCGGCGCCGCGCATCCGCGCCGCCCGCGACCGCGTCGGCGAGTTGACCCCGAAGCAGCGCCAGCTACTCGAAGCTCTCGCCACCCGCACACCCGTGACCGCGGTGGCGCAGCAGCTCGGCATCAGTCGGAGCAACGTGTACGCCAGTCTTCGCCGCATCGGACGCAAGCTCGGGCTCAAGGGCACGAACGAGCTGCTGGCGCTGCTCCGGCAGGGCGCCCTGCTCGACGCCGGCGCCGGGCACGGCGGCTCGACCGCCGCCCCCTGAGGGCAGGCGATGGCGGCCCCCGTGCGACTCGAGGTGCCGCACGACGTGACGGCCCCCGTCGTCGTCGGCTGTTCGGGCGGGCCCGACTCACTCGCACTCCTCGCCCTGGCCGTCGACACCGCGCTCGCGCCGATCGCGGTACACATCGACCATGGGCTGCGGGCCGGTAGCGACCGAGAGGCCCAGCTCGTCGCCGAGGCCGCCGCCCGCCTCGGTGCGCGGTTCGACGCCCGGCGAGTCGCCGTCGATCAGGGACCGAACCTCGAGGCGCGGGCGCGCAGGGCGCGCTACGGGGCGCTCGAGGCTGCGCGAGCCGCGCACGGCGCGTCGGCGGTGCTCGTCGGGCACACCGCCGACGACCAGGCCGAGACGGTGCTGCTCAACCTGCTGCGGGGAAGCGGGGCCAGCGGATTGGCGGGCATGCCGGCCCGCCGCGGACGCGTGCTACGCCCGCTGCTGGGCGCGCGCCGAGCGGACGTCCGCGCCGTCTGCGAGCAACGGGGTCTCGTGCCGGTCGAGGACCCGTCGAACGACGACCTCACCTTTCGCCGTAACTGGGTCCGCCACGAGGTGCTGCCGCTGCTCGAGCGGGGCGCGGGCCGAGACCTCACACCCGTGCTCGTGCGCCAAGCCGACGTGCTGCGAGCCGAGTCCGACTTCCTCGACACGCTGGCCGGC
>JBKOZX010000212.1:0-8198 GCA_046726115.1 Actinomycetota bacterium
GTACTCCCCGTCGCGCGTGGGCTCGTTGCCGGGCAGCATCACCCAGCGGAAGGTTCCCTTCCGCCCGCCCGGGACCCGGGCCATGAGGGTCGGCACCGTGACGAGCGTGTACTGCATCGCTTCGAGCATCGACACATCGACGTGCTCGCGCTCGCCCGTGCGGCTTGCCCGCCTCCACGCGGTGAGCGCACCGAGGGCGGCGAACGCGCCCGTCACGTACTCCCCGAGCTGACCGCCGACCGTCAGCGGCGGCCGGTGCATGTGCCCGTGGTTCGACAGCGAGCCCGACCGGGCCTGGAGCACCTCTTCGGGCAGCGACAGCTCCGAGTCGGGACCACCCCGACCGAACGACGAGATGGACACCGTGACCGGCGCGACACCCACGATGCCAAGCTCCTCGGCCAGGCCGGGTGTGAAGCTCTCGATCACGATGTCGGCCGATTCGACCCACGCCCGCAGCACCGGCCGATCTTCGACGACGACGCTGCGCTGCGACGTGTGCAGGTAGCGGAAGAGCACACCGTCGGGATCGCCGTCCTTCCCGACCGATCCGGTGGCCGAGTACGTGCGCAACGGGTCGCCGTCGGGCGATTCGAGCTTGACGACGTCGGCGCCGAGATCGGTGAGCAACTTCGAGCAGTATCCGCCGGCGATGCCCGTCGAGCTGTCGACGACGCGGAGGCCTTCGTAGATCACCCGCCCCTCCTATCCCGACGCGGGCACGAACATCGGGACGGTCACGCTCTTGTCGGGAACGGTCGGAAAGCGGAGGGGCCGGAAGACGGCCTCGACGGGCATGTCGGCAGCGAGCGTCTCGGGATCGCAGTCGACGATGTAGCTCACGATCCGGACGGACGGGTCCTCGTCGAGCGAGACGAGGCCGGTCACGAACGGGACCATCTCCTCGAACGCGGGGAGGAACGCCCGCCGCACGACCGTCCAGGTGAACACCCGGCCCCGGCCGCTCGTGGGGGTCCACGTGAGCGCCCCGCCGCCGCAGCCCGGGCACTCTTTCTCCGGGTACCAGACGAGGCGGTTGCACGCGTCGCAGCGCGGGACGACGAGCTCGCCCCGCGCTGCGCCGGCGAAGTACTCCGCCGTGCGCTCGTCCGACAGGTCCGGCAGCGGGAAGTCGGCTCGCTTCAGCGCCATCGCGTGCTCACCGGTCCGTCCGCAGGATCAGGGTCGACGCGTTCCCGCCCGTGTACCCGCCGTACACGCCGACCTCGCAGCCCGGGACCTGCGCCGGTGCGGTCCCGCGCAGCTGCTTGACGACCTCGACGACGTGGGCGATGCCGAGCACGTAGGCGTGGCTGAGCAGCCCGCCGTGGGTGTTGAACGCGAGCCGGCCGCTGTCGTAGAGCAGACCGCCGTCCTGGGCCAGCGCGCCCGCCTCACCCTTCGGGCAGAAGCCCATGTCCTCGATCTGCATCATCGACACGACCGTGAAGGGGTCGTAGACGGTCAGCACGTCGACGTCCGCCGGGTCGAGGCCGGCCATCTTGAACGCCGGCGGCGCCGCGAACACCTGCGGCGTGGACGTGAAGTCGGGCTGCTCGCTCCAGTGCCCGCCCGACGCCGCCGTCCCCTCGCCCACCCCCGCGACCACTGCGGGCGGCTGCCGGAGATCGCGGGCGCGCGCTGTCGACGTCGTGATGAACGCGGCGCCGCCGTCGGAGATCAGGCACGAGTCGAACATGCGGAGCGGGTCGGCGAGCACGGGCGACGCGAGGTAGTCGTCGAGCGTCATCTTCTTGTCGTGCATGACCGCGTCGGGATGCAGGTTGGCGTGCTGGCGGCTCGCCACCGCGATGGCGCCGAACTGCTCCTCGGTCGTGCCGAACTCGAGCATGTGACGGCGCATGATCGTGGCGAAGTACACCGGCTGGGGGAAGAAGCCGAACGGGACCTCGAGGTTCTGCTTGAGCGGCTGCGCCGCGTGCGTCTCCCCCGGGCCTCCGGTCATGGAGCCGCGCTGGGTCGCCCATGCAACCGCGAACACGTTGAGCACGTGCGTGGCCTTGCCCGCCTCGATGGCCCTCGCCGCGAGGTGCGGCGCCGTGCCCGCCCACGTCATGCCGCCGCCCCACTGTGACGTCCAGAGCTCGTGGCTCGTGCCGAAGTGCTCGTGGAAGGCGGCGGCGTCGAAGTCGGCGAAGGCGCGGTTCCAGGTCAGGCCGTCGATGTCCGCGGGCTCGAGGCCGGCGTCGGCGATTGCCCGCTCGGCAGCCTCGGCCCCAATTTCACGGGCCGTGCGCCCCGACGCCTTGGTGTACGCGCTCTCGCCCACACCGGCGATGGCCGCCCGGCCGGAGACGTCGTCGAGCTCGGTCGCGTAGCCCCAGTCGGGCACTTCCATGGGGGCTCAATGTATCTGACGCCGTCGTCATATCGACGGGCCGCGCATACAGCCGCACAATCGGCCAGTAGAGTCTGTGATTGATGTGCTCGACCTATGGGTAGGCCGGAGGTCGAGCATGAGAGGCAAGGCGATGAAAGTCCGCGAACAACTCGACGAGCGACTCGGAACGCTTCCGAAAGAGCTACGTGAGCCTCCCGTCGCGTTCGCCGCGGCCTCGTTCATCGGACCGCTGTTCATCGTTCTGCTCGCTGCCGTCGCCGGGCAAACTGCAGGAGCGCTCTACACGCTTGCGGCCGTCGTCTTCGTCGTCGCCGTGTGCGGTTTCCTCGTGACGTCCTACCGGAAGCTTCGGGTACAACACGCGGAGAACGCACGGCGCGAGGCGGAGAACGCTCGACTGCGAAGGGCACGGCGCCCGTCCGTCGCACCCATCAGCCGCGACACCCGCCGCGCGTCATAGTTCAACCTGCTCCCTTCGATAGAAGCGCAAGGACTGCCCGAGGTGCGTCGGTCATTGTCGCTTTCGTGACGTGCAGTACTCGCCAACCGACCGACAGCAATGCGATGTCGCGAGCCGCATCGCGGTCCATCTGTGCCCGACCGGTGTGCCAGCGCAATCCGTCGTACTCGACCGCGATTCGGTAGCTGGGATAGGCGAGATCCACCCTCGCGACAAGCTTGCCACCGTCTCGAACTTCGTACTGGCGACGCGGGCGCGGCAATCCGGAGCGCACCAGGATCCGTTCGAGCCGTACTTCCCAGCGGCTTTCCGTTGCGCCGCTATGCCTCTCAGCAAGCGGCGTAGTTCCGCGCAACCCGAGCGGCCTTTGTCGCCCAATCCGTCCAGTCGCCAGGCGAGCTGCTTGGGGGTAGTCAGCCCGCGGCGGAAGGCGTCTTCAACGGCGAGCTCCAACGCGTCGGATTCGAGACAAGCGGAGACATCGATCAGAGTCCGCAGCGGCGTTGTGACCGATATGGGGCCGAGGCGTGTTCGGTCGGCAGGCAGGGTGTCGGTCGTCCGATGAACGACGAGCTTTTGGCTGCGAACACGGACTTCCTTTGGCACGGTGATCTCCATACGCGTGGCGGTGACTCCGTCAAGATCCCAGAGCCTTCCGGCAGCGCGGTGCGAGACGAGGGCGTGGGACCCGCCGAGAGGCACGCGGCCATCGCGCCCTGCTCTTTCGTCGCGGCGCTACCCGCGCGGCGAAGATCGCCGGGCAGCACCCAGAGCCACTGCCCCGATGCCGCCCGACGCTTGACGGCCGACGGCGACAAACCGCAATCCAGCATCTGCCGTCGAGAAATGACGTAGTGCTGGTCGCGCTGCAATCTCTTCAAGTGCCCTCTCGGGCCGTATATCGGACCGCACGGGCACATGAAACCAGTGCCCTACGACAGCGAACCGGCTACGCGCGGCGGAGGGCGAAGAGCTCGACCGGCTCGTCGAACCCTTTGAGCAGCCGGCGGCCGGCGGCGTCGAACGTCAACGGCGCGAGCGCCTTCTCGGCCCGCTCGCGCAACTCGGGGGCCACCAGGATCTCGTTGGGGACGGCCAGGTCCGCGATCCTGGACGCGAGGTTCACGACCGGCCCGTAGTAATCGCCGCCTCGAGTCAGGATCTCCCCCAGCGCGAGCCCTCCTCGCGGCGTCACATTCGAATCGGCTTCCGCAAAGCGGTCCACGAGCGCGAGTGCGATCTCGCACGCGTCCTGGGCTTCCAGCGCGACGAACATCACTTCGTCACCGATCAGCTTGACGACGCGCCCGCGGTTCGACGTCACGATGTCGTATGCCGACCCCTCGAACTCGTCCACGATCGAATGGAGCTCGCGAACGGGCAACCGTTGCGAGAGCGGTGTGAACCCCACCAGGTCGACAAATCCGACCGCCACGTACACCGTGATCTTCGAGGTGGCCTCGGTACGGGCCTCCGTGTTTCGCCGGATGGCGAGCTCCATGTGCGCAAGGAACAGCGTTTCCAGGTGATCTGTGAGGAGGTTGAGCGCGCCGATCGCGTCCAGTTGCGCCCGTGCGAGCGCGAGCTCGCCTGCCTGCGCCTCTGTGATCGGGGTCTCCACGTCGGAGAGGAACAAGGAGACCGCAGCATCGGCAATTCGCGCGAGCGACGCTCCGAGCACGCGGACGAATTGCATCAGTGACCTCTCCGGGAAGATGGTCGTCGTCGCGCCGAACAGCTTGAACACCTCGACGTCGTCCGGCGTGTAGATGGGCTCGTCGAACTTCTCGACCGGGAGCCCGATGGTCAGGCTCAGCTGTTGGACCTGCTCGACGGTCAGCCCGCTGCCCTCGGCCACCTCGCGCATGGTGAGCCGCGGTCCTGGTCGGAGCGCGAGGTCGCCGGCGATCGCCGTGAGCCGACCGGCAGCCGCGGCTTCGGCAATCTGCCAGATGCTGAGCCCCCGAGCGGCGAGCCACTCCAGGAGCGCCAGACGGTCGGCGGCGTTCGGCGCCTCCGGGTCGTAGAGCCCTTGCGCCTCGTACTCAGCGGCGTCCATGCAATTCCTCTTGTTGACCGGCCCGAGCCTACGAGCCGTCGCGCCCGATCGCCTCGCCGCATGCGGCGCATGAGACGGCCCGTGAGGAAGCTCACGGCCGTATCCTTCGAGCCGTGGGGGCCGATCCGGGGCTGCGCGTCGAGCTCATCGAGATGGCTGACCGCGACAGCAGCGCCGGCCGTCCGACGGACGACCGGCACGGCGCGCGGCTGTGGGAGATCCTCGACGACTACGAGTGCTGGCCCGGCCGGCGGCTCGTCGACGACGACGGCGAGGCCGCGGCGTGGATCATCGCCCAGCGAGCCGTGTTCGATCCCGGACTGCAGCGGCGGTGCCTCGAGATGCTCGAGGTGGCCGTCGCCTACGGCGACGCGCCGGCGTCGCATTACGCGCTCCTGCTGGATCGTGTGCGCATGGCCGACGGCAAGGACCAGATCTACGGCTCGCAGTTCGTGCGCACCGACGACGGCACCTCCGTCGTCCCGTGGCCGATCGAGGATCCCCAGCACGTCGACCAGCGCCGCGAGCGGGTGGGCCTGACCCCGCTGGCCGAGCAGGCGCGCGAGATGCGCGAGCAGTTCCAGCGCCGCGTCGCGCATTGACTGCGCGCGGTCAATCGTCGCCGGGCGTGACCGTCTCGACCGCGCGCCAGCAGTACCACGCAGCGACGCTGCGGTAGGGCCGGAACGGATCGCCGAGCGGCTCGAGTTCGCGGGGTCCCGGAATATCGGCGAGCCCGTAGAGCGTCGCGTAACCCTTGCGGACGCCGTAGTCGCCGACCGGCCACACGTCGAGGCGACCGACCTGGAACATCAGGAACATGTCGGCCGTCCACGGGCCGATGCCGCGCACGAGCGTGAGCTCGCGGATGATTTCGTCGTCGGGAAGGCGCGCCACACGGTCGAGTTGGACCGACCCGTCGACGACCTTCTCGGCGAGGTCACGGATCGACGCCGCCTTGCTGCCCGAGAGACCGGCGCCTCGCAGCTTGTCGACGGGAAGCGCGAGCACCGCCTCCGGCGTCGGGCCGTCCCCGTCGAACAGCGCCACGAACCGCCCGTGGATGGCGGACGCGGCCCTGCCCGCCAGCTGTTGGTAGGTGATGGCTCGAGCCAATTCGGCGAAGTGCTGGCGGCGAGGCCGGCCGCGGCGCAGGTCGGCCGGGCCGATGCGTTCGAACATCGAGCGCATCACAGGATCGCGAGCCGCAAGCGCCTCCGACGCCTCGACCAGACGCTTCGACTGGCGCCGCGGGCTCATGCGTGCACGCTAGCGACCCGGAGGCGGCCGCTAGCCTGCGCCACATGCCCGGCGCGTCCGATGCACGTCGATGGCTGACGGACAACAAGCGCGCCGTTTTCGTGGCTGCCGGCGCGGTCGTTCTGGTCGCCGTGGTCGTCCTCGGGTTCGTCGCGTTCCGCTCCGGCGCGAATCACGATCGCCCGGAGCTGAGCCCTCGAGGCGCGTCGAGCACCCCGGCGACGCCAACAACGATCAACCTCCAGCCCGGCTACAGCCTCACCGCCCAGGCCATCGTGCCCGAGGTCGGCGTCTACGACGACCCCTCCACACCCGCGCCGGCGAAGACCCTGCCGCACCCCTGGTTGCTGAACGACGAGGCCGACAAGAAGATCCCGCAGGTGTTCCTCGTCGAGCAGCAGCGACCCGATGGCTGGCTCCACGTGCTGTTGCCGGAGCGCCCCAACGGGAGCACGGGGTGGATCCGTCAAAGCGACGTGCAGCTGACGCCGAACCCGTACCACCTGCAGGTGAGCCTGGGTGATCACAAGATCACGGTGTTCCAGGGCATGAACGTTCTCTACGAAGGGTCGGTCGCGATCGGTGCCCGCGCCACGCCGACTCCGCCCGGGAAGTACTACACGCGCGTGCTGATCCAGGCCCCCGACCCGAACACCGTGTACGGGCCGTACGCCTACGGACTCTCCGCCCACTCCGACGTCCTCACAGAGTTCAACGGCGGTGATGCGGAAGTTGGTGTGCACGGCAACAACGACGCGTCCGTGCTCGGCAAGAGCGTGACGCACGGGTGCATCCGCATGGACAACGACGAGATCACCAAGCTCTCGAAGGTGTTGCCGCTCGGCACGCCGGTCGAGATCGTGAATTGAAAGCCAGGCCGCGTGTGCGCCGGTCCCTCGGCGTCGCTGCCGCCGCGGTGATCGTCGCGGCGGCGGCGTCCTGCTCATCCGGGTCCGGTGGCGATGACTCAGCCGCCCATGCCCTCCCGCCCAACGACAAGACGGCGATCGAGCGCGTGTTCGCGCCGCAGCTCGAGCGCCTCGGCGTCCGCCTCACCCGTGGTGCTCTGATCGACCTCAGGACGGCCAAGCGGTCGTCGACGGGCACGCACCTGGCCGTGTACGTCGAGCCCACCGGTGACTACACGCCCGACCAGTACGCCCTCGGGACGGCAAGCACTCTTCGGGTATTCATCCCGAAGGCCTTCGAGCGTTGGGGCGGCTTGAAGTCGTTCGACATCTGCCAGGAGCCGCTTCCGGCGACCGATTCCCGACCGGAGCCGCCGCCGGTCACGAAGGTGACGCTGACGCGCGGCGCATCGAACAAGGTCAAGTGGAGGAACGCCGACCTGTCCCGCCTCCTCACCGACGCGAAGCGCCTCGGCACCCAAGAGCTCTCCGTGTATGCAATGCCCGATGTGCGCAACACGAGCGTCTACCAGGACGCCGTGGTGAAATCGAACACCTCCGAGGCGACCAGCGCGCCCCCGACGGCGGTCTCGTACGGGCGGTAGTCGGCCCGTCCCGCGACGCGATCAGGCGTCGCCGAGCAGGAGCTGGGTGGCGGTCTGCAGATCAGCGGTGACGCGGGGCGGGTCGTCGACACCGCCCACCCAGCCCACCAAGGAAGACAGCCATACCTGCTGCAGCGTGCGGGCGACCGCGAGGTCGCGAGGGCTCGGGGGGCCATCGTGCATCACGCCCGTGATGATGCCGGTCATGATCTCGCCGACGCGTCGCACGACGTCGGCCTCGTCGGCGGCTCCGAACGCCCGCACCATCGCCGCCGTCACCTCGGGATGGCGCTGCAGCGATGCCGTCCCCCGGGACAGCACCTCGACGACGCGGTCGGCCGGCGTGGCACCGACCGGGGGACGCGCCTCGAGCCGCCCGGCGAGGGCCTCGATCTCCTCCACCATCGCCTCGAGCAGCAGCCGCTCCTTCGAGGTGAAGTAGCGGTAGACGGTCCCGAGGGCGACGTTCGCCTCGGTGGCGACGTCGCGCATCTGCACGGCGTCGAAGCCGCCCCGCTCGGCCAGGCGCAGGGCGGCGTCGAGG
>JBKOZX010000213.1:0-1169 GCA_046726115.1 Actinomycetota bacterium
CTCCGGTGATCCTCCTCACCGACGGGTACCTGGCCAACGGCGCCGAGCCGTGGCTGCTGCCCGACGTCGAGGGGCTGCCCGACATCGGCGTGCCGTTCGCGGACGCACCGAACCACGACGGCGAGTTCTGGCCGTACCTGCGTGACCCGGAGACGCTGGCGCGACCGTGGGCGATCCCCGGCACACCCGGGCTCATGCACCGCATCGGGGGGATCGAGAAGGAAGACGGAACCGGCAACATCAGCTACGCGCCCGAGAACCACGAGCACATGGTGCGGATCCGGGCCGAGAAGGTGGCGCGCATCGCGTCCGACATTCCGCCCGTCGAGGTCGACGGCGAGGACGGCGCCGAGCTGGTCGTGCTCGGCTGGGGCAGCACCTGGGGCACGATCCAGGCTGCCGTGCGGCGAGTGCGGGCCGGCGGCAAGAAGGTCGCGCACGCGCACCTCGTCCACCTCAACCCGTTCCCGTCGAATCTCGGCGACGTGCTGCGGGGTTACGACAAGGTCCTCGTGCCCGAGATGAACCTCGGGCAGCTCGCACGCCTGGTCCGCGCCGAGTATCTCGTGGACGCGCAGACGCTCAGCAAGGTCCAAGGCATCCCGTTCCGCACCGCCGAGATCGAAGCCCGGATCCTGGAGGTGCTCGGTGCCTGACGAAGCCGTGAAACTCGGCCGCAAGGACTTCCAGTCCGACCAGGAGGTCCGCTGGTGCCCGGGATGCGGCGACTACTCGATCCTCACCGCCGTCCAGCTCCTCCTGCCCGAGCTCGACGTGAAGCCGGAGAACCTCGTCTTCGTGTCGGGGATCGGGTGCGCGGCCCGGTTCCCGTACTACATGAACGTCTACGGGGTGCACGGGATCCACGGACGGGCGCCCGCGATCGCAACCGGTGTCGCGCTGGCGCGGCCCGATCTCGACGTCTGGGTGATCACCGGCGACGGCGACGCCCTGTCGATCGGCGGGAACCACCTCATCCACGCGCTCCGCCGCAACGTGAACTTCACGATGTTGCTGTTCAACAACCAGATCTACGGGCTCACCAAGGGCCAGTACTCGCCGACGAGCGAGGTCGGCAAGGTCACGAAATCGACGCCGTTCGGGTCGATCGACCATCCGTTCAACCCGGTCTCGCTGGCGTTGGGCGCCGAGGCGACGTTCGTGGCTCG
>JBKOZX010000214.1:0-8844 GCA_046726115.1 Actinomycetota bacterium
GGAGCTGGGTGCCGAACGACAGCCTCGTCGTGACCAAGAACACCAGCTACTGGCAGAAGGACCGGTCCGGCAATCCTTTGCCCTATCTCAATCAGATCACCTTCGTGCCACAGGAGGACACGTCGCAGCGTGTGAACGGGCTCAAGGGCGGCGATCTGGATCTGATCCATCTCACAGATGGTCAGCAGATCACGGGCCTCCGCCGCGACCGCGACGAGGGTCTGGTCAAGCTGCTCGAGAGCGACCGAGCTGCCGAGGTGTCGCACACCATGCTCAACGCCGGGAAGACGCCATTTGACCTCAGCTCGTGCCGCCTCGCCGTGGCACATGCAATTGACGGTTCAGCTCTCAATGAGGTCAATGAGCGCGTCACACCAATTGCTCTCCAACCCTTCGCTCCGAAGACGGCCGGATACCAGAGCGATCCCGGATATCCGAAGTACAACGTCGACGATGCCAAACGCTCTTTGAGCGAGTGCACACGGGACATCGGCACCGATGCATTGCGATTCACTTTGGATTCGACGCGAGACCCGCTGACGCAGACCCTCGCCAGCGCCATACGAGACCAGCTGGCAAAGCTGGGCATCCAGGTCGACCTGTTGCCGCCGAAACAGCAGAGCGAATACGTCAACACGGCGGTCCAAGGGCAATATCAGGCGATCTTGTGGCGCAACTTCCCGAGCACCGACCCCGACACGCTGTACGCCTGGTGGCACAGCACAGCCGTCGACCCGAGTTCAGGAGCGACCGTGCGAAACCCGGCGAACTTCGGGTCGATTAACGATCCGATCATCGACCAGAACCTCGACCGTGCTCGGTCGGAGGTCGACCCCGCCAAACGCAAGGCCCTGTACCAGGGAATTGGGCGCCAATTCGCGAAGCAGGCGTACAACATTTGGGGTTGGTACGAGGACTGGACGGTAGCGGCAAAACCGAAGCTGAACGGACTCGAGGGTCCGGCGCTGCCCAATGGTCAACGCCGCGGGCGACCCATAACGAGCGTCGAGCCGTTGCTCGGGATCTGGATGAGCCGATGAGCACCCAGGCGCCCGCCGCGAGCTAGCGGGTCACTCCCCTTCGAGCTGGTCCTCGATCGCCGCGACGAGCGCGGCGTCCTCGGGTGTCGTGAGGGGTCGGAAGCGCCGCACGACCTCGCCGTCGCGTGACACGAGGAACTTCTCGAAGTTCCACTGGATGTCGCCGGCCTCACCCTCGTCGTCGGCGTGCGCCGTCAGCTCTTCATAGAGCGCGTGCCGGCCGTCGCCGTTCACCTCGATCTTCGAGAACAGCGGGAAGGTGACGCCGTAGTTCGTCTCGCAGAACGTGGCGATCTCGTCGGGGCCGCCGGGCTCCTGGGCGCCGAACTGGTTGCAGGGGAAGCCGAGGACGGCGAAACCTTTGTCGCCGTACTCGTCGTGCAGCTGCTGCAGGCCGGTGTACTGGGGTGTGAGCCCGCACTGCGAGGCCACGTTCACGATCAGCAGCGCCTTGCCCTCGTAGTCGCCGAGCTGGGCCGGGCTGCCGTCGAGCGCGTCGACCTTTGCGTCGTAGATCGCCATCGATCCTCCTCGTCGAGTGGGCTGTCAGCTTACGCTCGGGCCCAAGTGGCGGAGCAGCGACGTGCCGTTCAGCGCTTCGTACCGGCACAGCGTTTCGTGGGGAGCACACCCGGCTAAGTCCACCTAGCCCTCGGGCTTGGTCATCTTCTCGGGCCGCACGAGCCGCTCGAACTCGTCGTGGGTCAGGTGGCCGAGCTCGACGGCCGCCTCGCGGAGGGTCTTGCGGTGCTTGTGCGCGTGTTTGGCGATCGCGGCCGCATTGTCGTAGCCGATGTGCGGCGTCAACGCCGTGACGAGCATGAGCGAGTTGTTGAGATTCTCCGCGATGCGCTCGAGGTTCGCCTGGACACCCTCGATGGCGAATTCGCGGAACGTGCGGCACACGTCGGTCAGCAGGTCGACCGAGTGCAGGAAGTTGAAGATCATCACCGGCTTGAACACGTTGAGCTCGAGGTTGCCCTGCGAGCCGGCGAACCCGATCGTGGCGTCGTTCCCCATCACCTGCGTGCAGACCATCGTCACGGCTTCGCTCTGCGTGGGGTTGACCTTCCCCGGCATGATCGAGGAGCCGGGCTCGTTCTCCGGCAGGATCAGCTCGCCGATCCCTGAGCGCGGCCCCGACGCGAGCAGGCGGATGTCGTTGGCGATCTTCATGAGCGAGGCCGCCAGCGTCTTGAGGGCGCCGCTCGCGAACACGAGGGCGTCATGCGCGGCGAGGACGGCGAACTTGTTGGGCGCTGAGACGAACGGCAAGCCGGTGATCTCTGCGATCTTCGCCGCGCACCGTTCGGCGAACTCGGGCGGCGCGTTGAGACCCGTCCCAACCGCCGTGCCACCGATGGCGAGCTCGTACAGGCCCGGGAGCGAGAGCCGGATGCGCTCGATGTCGGCGTCGAGCTGAGCGACGTAGCCGCTGAACTCCTGGCCGAGGGTGAGCGGCACGGCGTCCTGGAGGTGGGTGCGACCCGTCTTCACGATGTCGCGGAACTCGTCGACCTTCACTTCCAGCGCGTCCCGCAGGGCGGTGATCGAGGGGATCAGCCGGTGCACGACCTCCTCGGCGGCGGCGATGTGCATGGCCGTGGGGAAGGTGTCGTTCGAGGACTGCGACATGTTGACGTGGTCGTTGGGATGGATCGGCGCCTTGCTGCCTCGTTCGCCGCCGGCGAGCTCGATGGCGCGGTTGGAGATCACCTCGTTGAGGTTCATGTTCGTCTGGGTGCCGCTGCCGGTCTGCCAGACGTAGAGCGGGAACTCGTCGTCGTGCCGGCCGTCGATGATCTCGTCGGCTGCCTGCACGATGAGCTTCGCCTCCTCGGCCGGCAGCTTGCCGAGGTCCTGGTTCACGAGAGCGGCCGCCTTCTTGAGGATGGCCATGCCCCGGATCACTGCGCCCGGCATGCGGTCGTTGCCGATGGAGAAGTGGTGCAGCGACCGCTGGGTCTGCGCGCCCCAGTATCGATCGGCCGGGACCTCGACCTCACCCAGGCTGTCGGTCTCCCGGCGCGTCGGCTCACTCATACCACGACGGTACCGCCGCGCACCCCTGCCAGGACTGATCCGGGTGGAAGCCCGATCGAGTAGACAGGCCGACGCGTGTCGGAGATCTACGACCTGTCGGATCAGTTCGTCGAGCGGTTCGCCGCCCTCGACCCCGTCGGCGCGACCCTCGAGGGCCTCGCCGGCCACGACGACGAGATGACCGACTTCTCGCCCGACGGGTACACCGAGCGCGACGAGCACACGCGCGCGACGCTGCGAACACTGGGCGCGGCGACCGTCACGGACGAACGCGATCGCATCGCGGCGGACGTGCTGCGCGAGGACCTCGAGACGAGCGTCGAGCTCTACGACGCTGGCGAGCACCTCCGAACGCTCAACATCATCGCCAGCCCGGTCCAGTCCGTGCGCATGTGCTTCGACATGATGCCCACCGAGACCGAAGCCGACTGGGACGTCATCGCGGCCCGGCTCGCGCTCGTGCCCGAGGGCTTGTCGACCTTCCAGGCGAGCCTCTCTGAAGGGGTGCGTCAGGGGCTCGTGGCGGCGCGACGGCAGGCCATCGAGTGCACGCGCCAGGCCGAGACGTGGGGCGGCGTGAACGCCGAGACGCGCCCGTTCTTCCTCGCGCTCGTCGATCGGTTCGACGGCGGTGACGTCGAGAACCAGGTGCTCCGCGACACGCTCGTCGACCGGGCCACGCGGGCGACCGAAGCGTACGCGGGTTTGGCCCGCTTCCTCGCCGACGAGTACGCGCCGCACGCAGTCGAGCGCGACGCCGTCGGCGCCGAACGGTACGGACTCCTCGCGCGTGTCTTCAACGGCATGCAGCTCGACCTGGACGAGGCATACGCGTGGGGATGGGACGAGCTGCACCGGATCGAGCACGCGATGGGTGAGGTGGCCGAGCGCATCCTCCCCGGCGAGACGCTCGACGCGGTGATCGAGCACCTCGAGACGGACCCGAACCGCGCGATCGATGGCGTCGAGGAGTTCCGGGGGTGGCTGCAGGACCTGCTCGACACGACCATCGCCGAGCTCGACGGCGTGCACTTCGACATCCCCGACCCGGTGAAGCGGGTCGAGGCCATGATCGCCCCGCCCGGCGGCGCGGCTGCCATGTACTACTCGGGCCCGTCGGAGGACTTCAGCCGGCCGGGCCGGACGTGGTATCCGACGCTGGGCAAGACGCGTTTCCCGCTGTGGGGCGAGGTGTCCATCTGTTACCACGAGGGCGTCCCCGGCCATCATCTCCAAATCGCGCAGGTGCGCTACCTGGCCGACGAGCTGAGCCGCTTCCAGCGGACGATCGCTGGTTGGTCGGGGCACGCCGAGGGATGGGCGCTGTACGCCGAGCGCCTCATGGGCGAGCTCGGCTACCTCGACGATCCGGCGTACGAGCTCGGCATGCTGCGCGCGCAGGCGATGCGCGCGATGCGCGTCGTCGTCGACATCGGCCTCCACCTCGAGCTCACCATCCCCGACGACGAGCGCTACCACCCAGGCGAGACATGGACGCCCGAGCTCGCGCTCCCGTTCGCGATCGAACGCAGCGGGCAGATGCCGGAGGACTTCATGCGGAGCGAAGTCGACCGCTACCTGGGGTGGCCCGGCCAGGCGATCAGCTACAAGCTCGGCGAGCGCGTGTGGCTGGGAGCACGCGACGACGCGCGACAGCGAGGCGGGGACACGTTCGACCTGAAGGCGTTCCACGCCCGCGCCTTGAACCTCGGCCCCATGGGCCTGGCCCAGCTCCAGCGCGAGCTGGCGCGCGCCTAGCGCGGTGGACATCTCCTGCGCGTTCCCACCCAGCCCGGACGTGATCGAGCACGCAGTCCTCGCAGAGTCGCTCGGTTACGAGCGCGCCTGGCTGTACGACTCCCCCGCGCTGTACCCCGACGTGTGGGTCTCGCTCGCACGGGTCGCGGAGCGCACCGAGCGCATCGGCTTGGGGCCCGCCGTCCTGATCCCGAGCCTCCGCCATGTGCTCGCGCAGGCGACCGCGATCGCGACGCTCGAGAGCGTCGCTCCCGGGCGCACGGTCGCCGCGATCGGCACCGGATTCACCGGGCGCATGGCCCTGGGCCAGAAGCCGCTGCCGTGGCGGGAGGTCGAGTGGTACGTGCGGAGCCTGCGCGCCCTGCTCCGGGGCGAACAGGTCGAGGTCGACGGGGCGGTCGTCCAGATGATCCCACCCGCCGGCTTCCTGCCGGCGCCGCCGATCGGTGTCCCGATCCTCGTGGCCGCCAACGGGCCGGTGGGCCTGCGCGTCGCGAGCGAGTTGGGCGACGGCGTCATGACCATCGGGTCCGGCCGACCCGACTTCGACTGGTGCGCCGTCCTCGCCTTCGGGACCGTGCTCGACGACGGCGAGCAGCCGTCGTCGTCCCGCGCGCTCGCGGCCGCCGGACCCGCGCTCACGGTCGTGTACCACGGCATGTACGAGGCGAACCCGGGGGTGGTCGACTCGCTCCCGGGCGGTCCCGAGTGGCGGACCGCCCTGGAGGACCTCCCGGCGAACGTGCGGCACCTCGCCGTCCACGAGGACCACCTCGTGCGCGTCACCGAGCGGGACGCGCCGCTGCTCGACGGCGACACGCTCGCCGGGTTCACGTGGACCGGGCCGGCGGCGCAGCTGCGCGAGCGGCTGGACCTGCTCGCGGCGAGCGGCGGCACCGAGATCCTCTACGCACCGATGGGCCCCGACATCCCGCGCGAGCTGCGCACGTTCGCCGCGATGGCTGGGATCGGCGGTTAGGGGTTCAGGGGGCGGTTCGTCCAGTTGCCGCGCTCGGTGCGGTACCAGCCGCCGGCCGCGAGGCTCCCGCCGTCGGCGTGCACTGTCGTGCCGGTCACGAACGCTGACAGGTCCGACGCGAGGAACAGCGCCACCCCGGCGATGTCGTCCGGCATCCCGAACCGGCCGACGGGCACCCAGCGCGGGATCAGGTGCTGCTGCTCGGCGGGCACCCACCGGTCGTAGGGCACCTGGATCGTCTGGGTGAGGTCGGGGGCGATCCCGTTCACACGGATGCCGTCGCCGCCGAGCTCGAGCGCCAGGCTCTTCGTGAACTGCACGACGCCCGCCTTGAAGGCGGAGTACACGGCCATCATCGGGATGCCGCGGAACGCCTCGACGGTCGAGACATTGACGATGCTGCCGCCCTCACCCTGCTGGACCATGCGAGGCACGAGCGCTCTCGTGCACAGCAGGACGTGCCGCAGGTTCGCGGCGTAAAGCGCGTCCCACTGCTCTTCGTCGGTGTCGAGAAACCGCGCGGCGCGGTGGAGGTAATGACCGACGTTGTTGACGAGCACGTCGACGCGGCCGTACTCGGCGAACGTGGCCTCCGCCAACGCCTCGACTTGATCGGGCTGCGACACGTCGACGACCTGCGCCAGCGCGTCACCGCGTTCCGCCCGGATGGCGGCGGTGGTGTCGCGGGCGCGGTCGGCGTCGATCTCGGCCACCACGACCTTGGCCCCGTGGGCCGCGAACGTCTCGGAGATACCGCGCCCGATGCCGCCTCCCCCGCCGGTCACGACCGCGACCTTGCCCGTGAGCAGTGAGGCGTCGGGCTTCAGCACGGGGTGTGTTATGCCGCGGCGGCGGCGGCTTTGCCGACCGTCGCCGCAGGAGCCGGAGCTTGCGACGGCGACATGCTAGGAACGGTCGCGGCCGGCCTCCACCGCGGCCGCCTCCGCCGCCCGGAGCTGCTGCTCGACGATGGCGAGGCCGCCATCCCAGAAGGCGGGGTCGCCGAGGTCGACACCGACGATGCGACCGAGCTCGTCGGGCGACCGCGACCCGCCGGAGCGCAACAGCTCGAGGTACTGCGGCACGAAGTCGGCGCCGCGCTCCTCGTACGTGCGGTACACCGACAACGCGAGCAGCTGGCCGTACGCGTAGGCGTAGACGTACCCGGGTGTGCCGATGAAGTGCGGGATATACGACCACCACGTGCGGTAGCCGTCGGTGAGCTCGACCGAATCACCAAGCATGTCGGTCTGCGTCTCGTGCCACAGCTCGCCGAACCGCTCGACGCTGAGCTCCCCGTGCTCCCGGCGGTCGTTGTGGACCCGATCCTCGAACCGGTTCATCGCCGTCTGCCGGAACACGGTCGCGATCTGCCCCTCGATGCTCTCGGCCAGGAGCGCGAGTCGAGCTGAAGGATCGCTCGTCGCGTCGAGTAGCCGGCCGAACGTGACGGTCTCGCCGAACACCGAGGCGGTCTCCGCCAGGGTCAGCGGCGTCGACTGGTGGAAGATGCCCTGGTCCCGCGCGAGGTAGGCGTGCAGGCCGTGCCCGAGCTCGTGGGCAAGCGTCAGGACGTCGCGGCGGCGACCGGTCCAGTTCAGCAGCAGGTACGGGTGTTGCGACGGGACGGTGTACGCACAGAAGGCCCCGGGGCGCTTGCCCGGCCGCACGGGGGCGTCGATCCACGCGTCGTCGAAGAACTTCTGTCCGACGCCCGCGAGCTCGGACGAGAACGACGAGTACGCGTCGATGACGAGCTCGCGTGACTCATGCCAGCCGAACTCGGTCTCCTCGCTCGCCACCGACGCCACCCGGTCGTAGTCGGCGACCCGGTCGATGCCGAGCAGGCGTGCCTTGAGCGAGTACCAGCGCTGCGGGATGTCGTAGCGGGCCTGTACCGCGGTCACCAAGGCGCGCACCGACTCGTCGCTGGCCTCATTGTCGAGGTTCCTGCTCGCGAGCCAGTCCGGATAATGGCGGAGGCGGTCGTCGATGGCTTTGTCGGCGAGCAGGGTGTTGAACACGAACGCCCGCGTGCGGAGGCCCGGCGCCAGCGCGGCGGTCACCGCGTCGGCGGCGGCGCGGCGCTGGGCGCGGTCGGGCGAGCTCAGTCGGGACAGCGCCTCCTCGAGGCTCACGCTCGCTCCGTCGAGATCGACGGTGATCGTCGATGTGAGCTCGCTGAACAGCCGGCTCCACGCGCTGCGCCCCGTCACCCCTTTCTCGGTCATCACGAGCTCTTCGGGCTCGGTGAGCAGGTGGGGGCGGTACCGGCGCAGCGACGTCAGATGGTGCCGGCAAAAGGCGAGGCGCTCGTCGGCGAGGAGCTCCACCACCCGCTCGTCGGGCAGCGCCGCCCATTCGAGGTCGAAGAAGAGGATCTTCGTGTTGACGGCGGTAGCGCGTTCCTCGACGTGCTGGAGCAACGCGCCGCGGGTGGGATCGGTGGTGTCGACCGCGAATCGGAGGCTCGCGTACGACGCGGCTCGTCCGACGAGCTCGGCGATGTCGCCCAGCTGGTGCATGAGCGCCGCGAACGCGCCGGCGTCGAGCCCGGCGACGGCGCCGCGGTGCTCGGTCACCGAGGCGGCGACCTCGTCGGCGTGGTCGAGAAGCTCGTCGACACCGCGATCGCCTTCGCGATCGACGAGCGGCTCCAGGTCCCACGCGACATCGGCGGCAGCGAGGTCCGATTCGGTGCGTACGGTCACGGTGGTCGAGCCTAGGAGGTGTTCCTGGGCTGCAGGGCCTCCGGCAGCGGAGCGGCGTGCGCGACCGTCAGCGACTGCGTGGCCCGCGTCAACGCCGTGTAGAGGAGCCGCAGCCCGGGGGCATCGGCGGTGACCAGGCGAGCCGGCTCGACCACGACCACGTGATCGAACTCGAGGCCTTTGGCGTCCGCGGCGTCGAGCACCGCGACCGGTGCGTCGATCGCCTCGGCCGACCCGGAGGCGGCGCCGAGATCCGACAGCTCCGCCACCAGATCGTCGTGCAGGTCGCGGGGCGCGATCAGCGCGGTCATCC
>JBKOZX010000215.1:0-1652 GCA_046726115.1 Actinomycetota bacterium
GGGTCGTGCCGTACGAGCTCGACCAGTCCGGCCCGATCGCGACGATGTTCCAGATGCCCGTCGCGACGAGGACTGCGAACGCGACCCAGGCGATCGCGTTGAAGCGCCGGGCCACGACCCGTGGCGCGTCGGGTGAGAGCCGGCGCAGGCCGGGAACGAGGCCGGCCAGCGTCAGCTGGCCGCCCACCCACACCGTCGCCGCGAGCACGTGCAGGAAGAGTCGGACGGTCGTCCAGCTGACCGGTAGCACACGATGCTCCTACGTCACGCGGCTGCCTCGAGGCAAGGCGGCGAGCGAGGCGAGCTCGCCGAGCCCGTGCGCGAGGCGGCGCACCCGGTTCGCGAGCTCACCGTACGTGCAGCTCGCGTCGCCGTGGATCAGTGCAGGCTGCTCGGGTGCGATCCGCGCTCGTCGCTCGATCCACGAGCCGACGACCCGATCCGTCGTCACCTGCTGCGCGGGTCGCTGCGTGATCGTTCCCCCTGCCCGTTCCGGTCGAACCCGCGTGCGACACCCTGCCGGGTCCGCGCGACGCGTGCACGGAAGAGTACGCACCGAGCCCCGGGGGCAGCCAACGACAGGCCGTGCCAGCGGATCCGGGCGCGGTCTAACGTGCGCGCATGACCGTCACGGCCGTCGTCGATCCGGAGTCGCTGGGGATCGACGCTGGGCGGCTCGACGAGGTGCGCGCTCGGGTGCGGCGGGAGATCGACAGCGGGCTGTTGCCGTCGTGCCAGTTCGCGCTGGCGCGGGAAGGCCGCCTCGCCGCGTTCGAGACCGTCGGCGACGCAGGGCCCGAGACGCGCTACGTGATCTTCTCGGCCACCAAGGCGTTCGTCGCCAGTGCGGCGTGGCAGCTCATCGGCGACGGCAGTCTCGACATCGGGCGCCGCGTCGCCGAGTACATCCCGGAGTTCGCGACCAACGGCAAGGACGTCGTCACCGTCGAGCAGGTGATGCTGCACACGTCGGGGTTCCCGCGTGCGCCGCTGGGCCCGCCCGACTGGGCCGACCGGGACCGCCGGCTCGAGGCGTTCGCCCGCTGGCGGCTCAACTGGGAGCCCGGCACCGCCCACGAGTACCACGCGACCTCGGCCCACTGGGTGCTCGCCGAGCTCATCGAGCGGATCGACGGGCGCGACTACCGCGACGTCGTCCACGAGCGGGTGACGGGCGCGCTCGGCCTGCCACGCGTGCTCGGCATCGCACCCGCCGACCAGGACGACATCGCCGAGCTCTCGCTGTGCGGCGAGCCGGCGTCACCCGACGAGCTCGAGGCGATCTTCGGCGTGCCGGAGCTGCCCGTCACCGAGGTGACCGACGACGCGCTGCTGTCGTTCAACCGGCCCGACGTCCGCGCCGTCGGCGTCCCTGGCGGGGGCGGCGTCGCCACCGCGGCCACGGTCGCGCTCTTCTACCAGGCGCTGCTCCACAACCCCGACGAGCTCTGGGACCCGGACGTCCTCGCCGACGCCACCGACCGGGTGCGCAACACGTTCCCCGACGCCTTGGCCCTGGGGGCGCCCGCCAACCGCGCCCTCGGTGTCGTCGTCGCCGGCGACGACGGGAACGCCAACCGACGCGGGTTTGGGCACACCCAGTCGCCCCACACGTTCGGCCACAACGGCGCCGGCGGTCAGATCGCCTGGGC
>JBKOZX010000216.1:0-15235 GCA_046726115.1 Actinomycetota bacterium
ACTTTCAACTACTCCAGACGCGTCGCAAGGTTCCGTTCGCCCACGCCGAGGCGCTGGAAAGAGCCCTCACCCGCGACCGGTCGATCGGCGTCTTCATCCTCGAAACGATCCAAGGCGGCGCGGGCGTGGTGATGCCGCCGAAGGGCTATCTCAAGGCGGTTCGGGAGCTCTGCGACGCGCACGGTGTGATCTGGATCGCCGACGAGGTGCAATGCGGCTACGGACGGACGGGCCGGTTCTTCGCCTTCGAGCACGAGGACGTCGTGCCCGACATCGTGACGCTGGCGAAGTCACTCGGTGGAGGCAAGGCCGCGGTCGGAGCGTACGTGGCTCGCGCGCCCATTTTCATGAACGCGTACGGCACACCGCAGACCGCACTCATTCACGGTCCGGCGACCTTCGGTTGGATCGGCACCGCGTGCGCGACCGCGATCGAGGCACTGAACACGTTGTACGACGAGGACCTGATGGGAAACGCGGCTGAGCAGGGGGCGTATCTCCTCGAGCAGCTGCGAACCCTGCAGGCCAAGTATCCAGCGTTGATCGCCGATGTTCGTGGGCTTGGCCTCATGGTCGGCCTCGAGTTGAGCGACATCAGCCAGGGCATGCCAAAGGGAACGCGGACGCTGGTCTCGGGCTTCGACAAGCGGCTGCGGGGAGCACTGACGGGCTTCGTTGGCGCACTGCTGCTGCACGACTACGACATCCTGGTTGCGTTCACCGAGTACAACCGCAACGTCATCCGGCTCGAGCCGCCCCTGATCGTCGAGCGCTCGCACATCGACCGCCTGGTCGAGAGCCTTGACGATTTGCTGTCGCGCGGCGTTACCCGAATCGTTCGGGACTATCTCCGGAAGATCAAGCTCAACCATTGAGCGCCAGTTGAGGGCCGTGCGGGACTGACGATGGCGTGGCTTGGCGCGATCGTCGTGCTCGGGCTCACCGTCCTCGCGGTGGATGTGCTTCGTGAGCGCATTGGCGACCGGCGGGCCCGACGACGGGCGGCGAGGGGGCTCCCACCCGTCGTCTGGTCAGTGCGTCGTCGCCTCGCGACGCTGGGCATCAGTCTCGGCGCCGTCGCGGCCGTGTTCGGGATCCTCTTGGCGCTGCGTGGCGGCGGCGGCGGCTCGTCCGCGAAGACGAACCGCCTCAACGTGATCCCCTCGACCACCACGAGCGCGCCGACGACAACGACCAAGCCCACGACCACGACCGCCGCGGCCCATCCTCCGCAGCAGGTCCGTGTCGCCGTGATCAACGCCTCCGGCGTGCAGAACGCGGGCCGGCAGAAGTCGGACGCCTTGAAGGCGATCGGCTACCAGACCGTGGCTCCGGGCAACGGAACCCCCCGCACGGGAACAGGTGTCGCGTGCAAGGCGGGCTTCGAGCAGGACGCGGCGCTGCTGGCGACGAACGTCGGCGGGAATGTAACCGTCGAGCCGTTTCCGAACCCGCCACCGCCGGCAGCGGCGAACGCCGACTGCATCGTCCAGCTCGGCAAGTGAGCAATGGAGACGATGACGGGGGTCGGGTCTACGGTGCGCCGGTGACGACTCGCGCGCAACGGCACCACTCCCGCAGGCGACGCTCGCGCATCGCCGTCATCATCGCCGCTCTCGTCGTGGCGGCGACCGCAGCGACCGCCGTCCTCCTGAGCACCGGTGGGCACGGGACCAGCTCGTCTGCGCACCGGGCCCGGCGCGCCGCGGCGACCACGACCACCACAACCACCACCACCATCCCGCCGACGACCACCACGATCGACCCGGGGATGCTTCCTCAGACGATGGATCAGCCCACGACGGCCGACCCACAGTTCCAGGCCGGTCTGGCCGCCTTCTGGCAGGCCGTCGTTACGGACGACCCGACGCCCGCGATGCCCTTGTTCTTCCCACTGTCTGCGTACATCCAGGTCAAATCGATCTCGGACCCGGCATCCGACTGGAACCAGCGGTTGGTCGCCAACTACCAGAAGGACATTCACGCCCTCCACGCGAGCCTTGGACCGGCGGCGTCGACCGCCCAGCTGACCGGCCTCGACGTGCCGCCGAACGCGCAATGGATACAACCGGGCGTCGAGTACAACAAGGGCTCCTACTGGCGGGTCGAGGGGTCCCAGGGCCACTACACGGTCGGCGGGCGCACCGGCTCGTTTCCGATCGCCTCGATGATCTCCTGGCGGGGTCACTGGTACATCGTTCACCTGGCCCGGATCGCCTGACGAGCGAGCCGGTCAGCCACTCCCGACGAGCTGCAGGCCACCCGCGTCGGCGTCGGTCGGAACGCGCTGACGAGCCTGGGCGTCGCCGTCAAGCTCTGCGAGCAGGAAGTCCGCGACGAGCGTGCTCACGGCGGGCCGCACGACGGGGTCGGTCGTGAAGGGCGGGATATGGCCACCAGGCGCGCGAACCAGGAACTTCGGGCTCGGTGCGTCGTCGAAGAGACGCTGGCTTGCTCCGAAGGGGTTGACCTCGTCGGACGCGCCGTGGACGGCGAGCAGGGGCGGCGAAGCCGGCGGGAACCACGCCCCGCCGAAGAAGAG
Source organism: Actinomycetota bacterium (assembly GCA_046726115.1). Taxonomy (GTDB): domain Bacteria; phylum Actinomycetota; class Acidimicrobiia; order IMCC26256; family JACDBD01; genus JALZAA01. The sequence continues at coordinate 2,543 of JBKOZX010000216.1, forward strand.
CTCGGCTCCGGACAGAACCGCAGCCGCCCCCACGCGTGGATCGACGCAGCACGTGTTGAAGGCGATGCCCGCCGCGGTCACACCGCCGTCCGAATGCCCGACGACGCCGACCTTCGTCGGCGCGACATGACCATCGAGGAGCTCAGGCGGCGTGCCGGTGAACTGATCGATCAGGAACGCGAGGTCGGCGGGCTGGTTCACGACATCGCCCCGATTCATCGGCCCGGAGACACTCGACGTGTGGGGGAAGCTCGGGGCAGCGACGATGAATCCCGCCGATGCGATCTCGCGATCCATGCTCGCGTAGAAGTCGGCGGAGCCATTCCACCCATGAGCGAACAGTACGAGGGAAAAGCGGCCGGGGGCGGCCGGCGCATCACCCGTCTCCGCGCCGGCGGCAGACCCGACGGCGGGGTAACGGACGCTGACCGGTAGCGGCCGGAACCCGGTGGCGTCAGTTCGCGACAGCGAAACCTGTGTGACGCCCACGGCGTATGGAGGTCCCGACTCGACCGCCGTAGTCGTCGTGGTCGCCTCGCGCCCCGTCGGGGAGCGCGATCTCCGTACACGCTGAGCAACCGGAGAGGTACGGCGGGGCGTGGCCGCACCGTGATGGTGGGTTCCCCGCGGACCGAAAGCCCCGACCAGGACAGCCCCTGCGACCGCCAGGGGGATAACGATGGCGAGGGTTCTGCGAGGTCTGAATCCCATGTCGTATCCCGCGGTCATCCGTGGGCATGCCTACCTCAGCCGGCCTCCCAATCCAGGAGCCATCGGGTCCTCGACGGAAAATCCACCGTAGATCACGGACGCTCCCGGTCTCGCCCCGCTACGTCCACTCGATCTGGAACTCTTGCGTAGCGGATCCCGCAACCGCGAAACACCCGTGCGCTCAAGCCGTCAGACCCGATCGCCGGTGGCGTCCATACCTACCCGGCGTAGAGGACGCCTGCGGTTACGCTGTCGCCGATGTCCGTCGCCTCCGAGCGGCCGGCACCAGCGCCTGGATCGAAGGCGCCGGACACCGGCCGCCGGCCTTCGCTGGTTCGCAGCCTTCTTCGCACCGCCCGACCGAAGCAGTGGGTGAAGAACGTGCTCGTGTTCGCGGCGCCCGGCGCCGCGGGCGTCCTCACCGAGCCCGACCAGCTCGCCCGCACGATGGTCGCGTTCGTGGCGTTCTGCCTCGCCGCCAGCGGCACGTACTTCCTCAACGACGCGATGGACGTGGAGGCGGACCGGCATCACCCGACGAAGCGCAACCGCCCCGTCGCCGCCGGGCTGGTCACGACGAAGCAGGCGAAGATCGCCTCGGTCGTCCTGATCGTGCTGGCGCTCGCCATCTCGGCGCCGCTGAACGGGGGCCGGCTGCTCGTCATCGTCGCGGCGTACGTGGTCGTGACGGTCTCGTACTCCCTGTGGTTGAAGCACGAGCCGATCCTCGACCTCGGATGCATCGCCGCCGGCTTCGGCCTGCGGGCGATCGCGGGCGCCTATGCGACCGACGTGTACCTCTCGAACTTCTTCCTCATCGTCGTCGGCGCCGGGTCGTTGTTCATGGTGGCAGGCAAGCGGCACGCCGAGCTCGCCACGCTGGGCGAGGACTCGGCTGGGCATCGCCAGACCCTGAGCGACTACTCCGACTCGTTCCTCAACTACGTGCGCGCGGTGACGTCCGCGGTCGCGATCACGGGCTACGCGTTGTGGACGTTCGAGCGCGCGGCTCAGGTCGGCGACGTGTTCTGGTTCCGGCTGTCGATCGTCCCGTTCGTGCTCGCCATCCTCCGGTACGCGCTCATCGTCGAGCAGGGCGGCGGCGGTGCTCCGGAGGAGATCGTGCTGAGCGACCGCGTGCTCCAGGCACTCGGGCTGGCCCTGCTCGTGTGCTTCGCCATCGGAGTCCATGCCGGCTCGTAGCGGGGCATCCGAGCCCCGACGGCTGCTGACGGGATGGGGGCGCACGGCGCCCACCGCCGCCACCGTCGTGTCGCCGGAGGTCGAGCACGACATCGACGACGTGCTCGAGCGCGCGGGCCGGCGCGGCGCGATCGCCCGCGGTCTCGGCCGCAGCTACGGTGACGCGGCCCAGAACGCGGGTGGTTCGGTCGTCGACGCCACCACGCTCGACCGGGTGCTCGACCTCGACCTCACGCGCGGCGTGATCCGCGTCGAGGCCGGTGCGAGCTTCGACGCGTTGCTACGACTCGTCGTGCCACGCGGCTGGTTCGTTCCCGTCACACCCGGGACCCGCTATGTGACGGTCGGCGGGGCGCTCGCGGCGGACATCCACGGCAAGAACCACCACGTGGACGGCAGCTTCGCGAACCACGTCGAGCGCGTCACGCTGCGCACGCCGAAGGGCGTCGCCGAGATCGGGCCCGACCAGGACCCCGAGCTGTTCTGGACGACCGCCGGCGGCATGGGGCTGACCGGCGTCATCACCGAGGTGACGTTCCGGCTCATCCCCATCGAGACCGCGTTCGTCACCGTCGATACCGAACGCGCGTCCGACCTTGACGACGCGATGGCGCGCTTCTACAGCGGCGACGAGCGGTACCGGTACTCGGTCGCCTGGATCGACTGCTTGTCGACGGGTGCCACACTGGGCCGATCGGTGCTGTTGCGCGGCGACCACACCCCGCTGGACCAGCTGCCGCCGCGGCGCCGCGCGAACCCCTGTCCGTACGCACCACACGCTCGGCTCGCAGCGCCGCCTTGGGTGCCGAGCGGGCTGGTGAACCGGTTCACGATGCGGATGTTCAACGAGGCGTGGTTCCGGCACTACCCGCAGGAGCGTCGCGGCCACGTCGAGTCGATCAAGTCGTTCTTCCACCCGCTCGACGGCGTGCGCGGCTGGAACCGCATGTACGGCCGCCGCGGAGTCGTGCAGTACCAGTACTGCGTGCCCGACGATGAGCGCGAGACGGTTCGCCGGACGCTCGAGAAGCTGAGCGGCGCACAGTGCCCGTCGTTCCTGGCCGTGCTCAAGCGGTTCGGTGCCGGCAACCCGGGCCCGTTGTCGTTCCCGAGCCCCGGCTGGACGCTCGCACTGGACATCCCCGCCGGTCCGTCCGGCCTGCCCCCGCTGCTCGACGAGCTCGACCAGCTCGTCGCCGACGCCGGCGGCCGCGTCTATTTCGCGAAGGACTCCCGGTTGCGGCCGGAGCTCGTGCCGGTCATGTACCCGCACCTCGATCGGCTGCGTGACATCCGCGCACGTGTCGACCCATCGAACGTGGTGCAGTCGGACCTTGCCCGGCGCCTCGGGTTGCTGTGACGCGCGCATGAAGGACGCCCTGGGCTCCGTGCAGTCGGTGCTCGTCCTCGGGGGCGGCTCCGACATCGCGCTCGCGACCGTGCGCGCGCTCGTCGCCCGACGCGCGACCACCGTCGTGCTCGCCGCCCGCCGGCCCGAGCAGCTCGACACCGAGGTGAAGGAGCTGCGCGGCCTCGCCGGCTCACGCCCGGACGTGACGATCGAAGCCGTCCCGTTCGACGCCGACGCCGTCGAAACGCACGACGCATTCGTCGACGACGTCTTCGACCGGTTCGGCGACTTCGACGTCGTGCTGCTCTCCTTCGGTGTGCGCGGCGACCAGAGCCAGGCCGAGCGCGACGCCGGCTCCGCCGCCGAGATCGCCCGGGTCAACTATCTCGACCCGGTCGCGGTCGGGGTTCCCGTCGCCAACCGCTTGCGCGCTCAGGGGCACGGCACGGTCGTCGTGCTTTCGTCGGTGGCGGGCGAGCGGGCCCGCCGCTCGAACTACATGTACGGGTCGACGAAGGCCGGGCTCGACGCGTTCTTCCAGGGGCTCGGCGACGCCCTCGTCGGGACGGGCGCGTCGGTGATGATCGTCCGGCCGGGGTTCGTACACACGAAGATGACCGAGGGCCTCGAGCCCGCGCCGCTGGCGACGACACCCGAGGCCGTCGCCGACGCGATCGTCCGCGGCCTTGAGCGGGGCCGTGAGATCGTGTGGGTGCCGCCGGCGCTTCGGTTCGTCATGGCGGCGCTCCGCCACCTCCCCCGCCGCGTCTTCCGCAAGCTCCCCCGGTGACCGACCGCGTCGTCGCGGTCTTCGACTTCGACAAGACGCTCTCCACGCGCGACAACGTCATCCCGTTCATCGGGGCCGCGGTCGGGCGCGCTCGGTTGGCGTGGGCGATGCTCACGATCAGCCCACTGCTCGCCGCCGCCGTAGTGGACGACGGGCGGCGCGATGCGGCCAAAGTCGCACTCGTGCGTCGCACGCTCACCGGCTACGACGCGACGCGACTCGCGACCATCGCCGACGGATTCGCCGACGACGTCGTCGCGCACCATCTCCGGCCCGACGTCGTCGACCGGGTCGGCTGGCATCGGGACCAGGGCCACGAGCTCGTGATCGTGTCGGCGTCGTTCACGACCTACCTGATCCCGATCGCGGCACGGCTCGGCGGGTTCGGGGCCGTGCTCGCGACCGAGCTCGCCGTCGGCGACGACCGGCGCCTCACCGGCGAGCTCACCGGGCCTAACGTCCGCGGCGCCGAGAAAGTGCGCCGCCTCGACGAATGGCTGCAGCGCGACGGCCGGCCTGCGTTCGTCTGGGCCTACGGCGACAGCTCCGGCGACCGCGAGCTGCTCGAGCGCGCCGACCAGGGCATCACCGTCGGCCGGCGGGCGCGCGTCGCGTCCTGACCGCGCGTTACCAGTACGCCTTCACGTAGTACCGCGTGTACGGCAGGTAGTCGTACAAGGCCTGGCCCGGACATTCTGTGCTGTAGAAGTCGCGGTGTCCGTAGATGTGGGCGGAGGGGTCGTCGAACGGGTTGACGCCGTGGAGCTTGAACTTCCATCGGATGAGGTCCTGGAGGGTGCCGAGGGTGGCGTCCGACGGTGTCACCGAGCTGAACGTCCCGAGGATCGCGATTCCGGTCGTCGCCCAGTCCGGAGGCCATGGATGGTTATCCGTGTACCAGCCGTAGTTTGCGCCGAGCGTGTGGGCGCCGACCATGGCGTTGTACTCGCTTCCCCATCGACCCTCGAACGGCGTGCCGTAGTTGTCGATGACGAAGTTGTACGCGATGTCGCAATACCCGAGGGTGTACACGTGATATGCGTAGATGCCGCGGATCATCGGGACGCTGTCGCCAGGCCCATAGTTGTTGCTGTTGACGGTGTGGTGGACGATCGCCGGACCCAAGGACTTCGCAAAGTCGCCCGCGGGATCGCCGCATGTGTAGGGAAGGTCGCCACCCCATGCCGACCGCGTCACGATCCCGTCCGGGACCGGCGCTCCCCCACCGGGAGGTCCGCCCTTCGTGGGCGCGCACGCGGTTCCGATCGCGATCACCGCGACGACGAGCACCGCGAGCAGGCGGCGCCGGCGCACGATGAACGCCACCGCGAGGCTGGCGAGCGCGGCCGCGGCCAGACCCTGGCCGAGGCCGAAGCCCTCCAGGGGTTGGGTCGTCGTGGTCGTGGTCGACGATGACGGCGAGGTGCTCGCGCCGCCCTGTCCGTGAGCGGCCGGCGACGACGGTGCGGGCTGGCTCGGCGGCGGCGGTGCTGTCGACGGGGGCGAGTTGTCCGTCGTCCCCTCGATGTTCTTCTCCGGCTTCTTGCCGGTGGTCGAGTCGATGACGTGCAGCGTCACGTCCTGGGCAGACCCGTCGTCGAGACGCACGCGCACTCCGGTGACGTCCCTGCCGATCCACACAGGCTCGGTGACGTTCTTGGTCTGCGGCGTGGCCCCGCCGTTCTTGGCGTCCGGCGAACCCGGGTCGGCTCCGGTATCGAAGAGGCCGCTGTCGGCCGCCTTCTGCCACTTCCCGTCCTGGTTGCGGACCTCGAACGTGAACTGAGACGACGAGTCGCCGTTCCACTGGACCGCGACAAGGTTGGCATCGGTCCCGACCTGACCCTCCCATCCGGCCGCGACCGGCGGTTGGTCCAGCGGCTTGAGGTCGACCTTGTCGACCTTGGGCGGCGGCTTGTCGATCGACGCCTGCCCCTGCTGCCCGAACGCGGTCGCGGTGAGCACGATCACAGCCGCGGCGGCGACCACCACGCCCGCGACAAGCTTCGTTCGGCGCGCGCGGCCGCGGTCGCGGCGTGTTCGGCGGGTTCGTCGATCCATGTGTTGTTCCGCGTCTGTCAGAGAATGTGCAGTTCGAGAGGGGTTGGGGGATTGTTGCATCCCCGGCACCCTCCGTCGAGGATCGTCACGACGGGCGCCGAGCTGAAGCGCTGATTGCTGCAAACGCCAAGGGGTTCGGCGAACCGCCTCCGGTAACCTGTCCGTGATGTCCGACTTCTTGGCGGCCCTACGTGATCGCGTCCTGATCTTCGACGGCGCGTTCGGGACGTGGGTCCAGGACCAGGATCTCGGCCCCGACGACTTCGGCGGGCCGGAGCTCGAGGGCTGCAACGAGCACGTCGTCCTCACCCGGCCCGACCTGATCGCCGAGATGCACCGCGAGTTCTTCGACGTCGGTGTCGACGCGGTCGAGACGGCCACGTTCGGGTCGTTCCCCGTCGTCCTGGCCGAGTACGGCATCCCCGAGAAGACCTATGAGCTCAACGAGGCCGCCGCGCGCATCGCCAAGGAGGTCGCCTCCGGCTTCTCCACACCGGAGCGTCCCCGGTGGGTGGTCGGCTCGATCGGCCCCGGGACCAAGCTCCCCTCACTCGGCGCCATTGGATTCGCCGAGCTGCGCGACGGCTACGAGACCCAGATCGATGGCCTGCTCGCCGGTGGTGTCGACGTTTTGCTCGTCGAGACCGTGTACGACCTGCTCCAAGGCAAGGCGGCCGTCGTCGCGGCTCGGCGCGCCATGGCGAAGGCCGGTCGCGAGGTACCGCTGATGGTGCAGGTGACCGTGGAGCTGACGGGCCGCATGCTGGTCGGCACCGAGATCGGCGCCGCGCTGACCGCGCTCGAGGCGCTCAAGCCCGACGTGATCGGGTTGAACTGCGCCACCGGACCCGGCGAGATGACGGAGCACCTCCGGCACCTGTCGCAACACGCGCGCACGTTCCTCTCGGCGCTGCCGAACGCGGGGCTGCCGTCGGTGGTCGAGGGGCGCACGCACTACGACCTCACGCCCGACGAGCTCGCCGAGGCGCACGACCGGTTCACGAGCGAGCTCGGCGTCAACATCGTTGGCGGCTGCTGCGGGACCACGCCCGAGCACCTGCGCAGGGTCGTCGAGACCATCGGCACCCGCGCCCCCCTCGAGCGCCACCCGGTGCTCGAGCCCGGGTGCGCGTCGATCTACAGCCATGTGCCCTTCCACCAGGAGACGTCGTTCCTCGTCGTCGGCGAGCGCACCAACACGAACGGCTCGAAGAAGTTCCGCGAGTCGATGCTCGAGGAGGACTGGGAGACCTGCGTGCAGATGGCGCGCGACCAGGTCAAGGAGGGGTCGCACGTGCTCGACGTGTGCGTCGACTACGTCGGACGCGATGGCACCACCGACATGGACGAGATCGCGTCGCGGTTCGCGACCCAGGCGTCGATCCCCCTCGTGTTCGACTCGACCGAGCCCCAGGTCATGGAGGCCGGCCTCCAGCACTTCGGGGGCAAGGCGATCCTCAACTCGGCGAACCTCGAGGACGGCGACGGCGAAGGCGCGCGCCTCGATCGCGTGTTCCGGCTCGCTCGCGAGTACGGCGCCGCCGTCGTCTGCATGACCATCGACGAGGAGGGGCAGGCCCGCACGACGGACTGGAAGTTCCGCATCGCCAAGCGGATCTACGACCTTGCGCAGGAGCGCTACGGGCTCGAACCCACGGATCTGATCTTCGACTGCCTGACGTTCCCGCTCTCGACCGGTCAGGACGACCTCCGCCGGGACGCCATCGAGACCATGGAGGCCATCAAGCGGGTAAAGGCCGAGTTACCGGGCGCGTCGACGATCCTCGGTGTCTCGAACGTGAGCTTCGGGCTCAAGCCCGCGGCCCGTCACGTGCTCAACAGCGTGTTCCTCCACGAGTGCGTCGAGGCCGGGCTCGATGCCGCGATCGTGCACGCGGCCCGCATCATGCCGATGCACAAGATCGATCAACGGATCCAGGACGTCGCGCTCGATCTCGTCTACGACCGGCGCCGCGACGAGTACGACCCGCTCACCGAGTTCATGGCGCTGTTCGAGGGCGTCGAGGCGAGCGCGGTCGAGCAGGAGGACCGGTCGGGGTGGCCGGTCGAAGAGCGCCTCAAGCACCGCATCATCGACGGCGACCGGGACGGCATCGAGAGCGATCTCGACGAGTCGCTCACCACCCGCCCGGCGTTGTCGGTCATCAACGACGTGCTGCTCGACGGCATGAAGGTCGTCGGCGACCTATTCGCGTCGGGCGACATGCAGCTGCCCTTCGTGCTCCAGAGCGCGGAGACGATGAAGACCGCCGTCGCGTTCCTCGAGCCCCACATGGAGAAGGCGGACAGCGGCGGGAAGGGCCGGGTCGTGATCGGCACCGTGAAGGGCGACGTGCACGACATCGGCAAGAACCTCGTCGACATCATCCTCACGAACAACGGCTACGAGGTCGTCAACCTCGGGACCAAGGTGCCGCTCACGGAGTTCGTCGACAAGGCGACCGAGGTCGACGCCGACGCCATCGGCATGAGCGGGCTGCTCGTGAAGAGCACGATCATCATGCGCGAGAACCTCGAGGAGCTGAACGACCGCGGCCTCGACCGCATCCCCGTGCTGCTCGGCGGCGCCGCCCTCACCCGCAACTACGTCGAGCGCGACCTGCGTGAGGTCTACAAGGGCCGCGTGTTCTACGGCAAGGACGCGTTCGAGGGGCTCCGGACGATGGACACGCTCGTCGAGGGCAAGCGCACCGGCGAGCTCCCGCCAGACTTCGGGCGCGCGCTCGAGGGACGCGTCCTCCCGCCCCGCAAGTCCCAGCGCGAGAAGGAGCCGGTCGAGGCCCCCGCGCGGTCCGACGTCGCGACGGATGTGCCCGTGTTCTCGCCACCGTTCCTCGGCGCGCGCGTGGCCAAGGGCGTACCGATCGACGACATCGCCTCGTACCTCAACGAGACGGCGCTGTTCCGCAACCAGTGGCAGTTCCGGCCTGAGAAGCGCGACGGCCGCTCGGCCGAGACGGACGCCGAGTTCAAGGACCGGATCCGAGCGGTCCTGCGCGACCAGCTCGACCGCGCGAAGGCGGAAGGCTTGCTCGTCCCGGCCGTGGCATGGGGGTACTTCCCCGTGAACTCCGACGGCGACGACCTCGTCGTGTGGTCCGACGACGACCGCACCACGGAGCGCCTGCGGTTCCGCTTCCCGCGGCAACAGAAGGACCGGTTTCTCTGTATCTCGGACTTCTTCCGCCCCGTCGAGTCGGGCGACAAGGACTACGCCGGATTCCACGTCGTCACGATCGGCGACGAGGCCAGTCAGCGCGAGCAGGAGCTGTTCGCGGCCGACAAGTACCAGGACTATCTCCTGCTGCACGGGCTGTCGGTCGAGATGGCCGAGGCGCTCGCGGAGCTGTGGCACCGGCGCATCCGCGAGGAGTGGGGGTTCGCGGAGGAGGACGGTCCGACGCTGGCCGGCCTGTTCCGCCAGCAGTACCGCGGGTCGCGCTACTCGTGGGGCTACCCGGCGTGCCCGGACCTCGAGGACCAGGCGAAGGTGGCCGACCTGCTCGACATCGAGCGCGTCGGCGTCACCCTCACCGAGGAGTTCCATCTCGTGCCCGAGCAGAGCACCTCGGCGATCATCGTCCCCCACCCCGAGGCGAAGTACTTCATCGCCTGAGCGGCCCGAACCCCCCTGGTTCTGGTGGCCCACCTCCCATCCGCGGCGTCGAGGCCGGCCCGTGCGAGCATGACGCGTCACCCGAGCGGCCCGGGCCCGGGCGATTCGTGGTATTTGCTCCCGTTCGCGTGCTCGGTTGCCGATCAGGGGGGAGGCGCGTAGCTTGCGTCGCTTCCGGGAAGAACGAGCCCAGCGGAAAGGCCGGACGAGCCATGCGATCTCCTGAGTTGCGAGGGCGTCCCAGGCGCGCCCGACGGCACCTCATCGGATGGTGCGTTGCGATCGTTGCCGTCCTCGCCGCCGCCTGCGCACCCGTCAAGCCGCCTCCCCAACCGCCGCCGCCGCCGGGCTGGATCGCCACGAGCCCGACGCTTTTCCCGGCCTTTAGCACCGACATCCCGGACTACGTGGCCAAGTGCGACGCGAGCTCGCCGATCGTGATCACGGTCGACGCCCCGGACAGCACGAACGTGTCCATCAACGGCATGCCGTTCCAGGGCGGGCAGTTCAGCACCTCCCTGACGAGGGACGTCGGCCAGAGCTTCGTGATCGTCGTGCAATCGCCGACGGCCTTGACGACGCACTTCGTGCGCTGCCTGCCGTCCGATTTCCCGGATTGGACTGCGCAACGGACCGGCGACACGCAGGCCGAGTGGTATGTGATGGCGTCCCCGTTCACCGCTCCTGCCTTTCAGAGCTATCCGGTCATCTTCGACAACAACGGCGTGCCCGTGTGGTGGTCCGACAAGACCAACACGTACTTCCCGACGGTGCTCCGGCATTCCAATGGCGATACGAACATCGCGTGGACGTTCCAGAGTGGCGCGGGCGCCGAGGAGCACGCGCTGAACGGCTCGCTCGTCCAAACGATCAACACGACGCCGCCCGGAAGCGACCCCCACGACCTGCTGCTGCTGCCGAACGGCAACTACGTCATGGTGGCCAACGTCAACGTTCCGGCCACCGATCTCAGCGCGTGCGACGGTTCACCTCCCGGAACGCACGTCGGCACACTTCTCGACCACGTGATCCAGGAGATCCAACCCGGCCAGAACGGCGCCCCCGATACCGTCGTGTGGACGTGGGACACCATGACGCACATCCCGCTGTCCGAGGCCAACCCCGACCGCCAGTTCGACTCGAGCTGCCTGCAAGGCGACGCGTACCACTGGAACGCGATCGAGGCGACGCCCACCGGCTACATCCTGTCGTTCCGGCATCTCGACGCGATCTATGCAATCAACAAGACCACGAGCCTCATCGAGTGGAAGCTCGGCGGGTCGCACCGCGCCGAGAGCCTGACCGTGCAGCAGGGGGATCCGATCTTCGACGCCGGCGGCGACTTCGGCGGCCAGCACGACGCCCGGTTGCTGAGTGAGAGTCCCCTCACTGTGTCGCTCCACGACAACGGCACCGGCTTCAACCGCCCGCCGCGAGCCGTTCGGTACCAGATCGACACCACGAACAAGACCGCGACCTTCCTCGACGCGCAGCAAGACCCGCTCGCGCCCTCGTCGTCCTGCTGCGGCAGCGCGCGGAAGCTCCCGGGGGGTGACTGGGTCATGGGATGGGGAGACGGCGCTTCGATCCCCCCGCCCAACGGCCGGGTCGTGACCGAGTTCGCACCTGATGGCACCCGCTTGTTCCTCATCCAGTTCGCGAGCGGGAACGTGTACCGGGCGGAGCCGGTGCTCCCCGGGGTGCTGAGCCGGGACGACCTCCGAGCGGGAATGGACACGCAGTACGGCACGCCGCCGGTCGGCACGACGTCGGCCGGGGCGTCGAGCATGGCGCACGCAGCGCCCTCGCCCGCTCCGAAGGGCTCGAACCCCCAGACACAGCAGCCGTGACGAACTGCGTGCAGCCGCTCGCGCCTAGGTGCGCGTCCGGTCGATGCGATACGCGATGAGCGGGCCGTCTTCGGTCGTGACGCGATCGGTTTCGACGAGACAGGCTCCGCTCATCGGGTAGAGGCTGACGACCGTTCGGACGTCGAGCTCGGCGAGGCGGGGATCGCAGGGGTCGACCTTCACGCGGATCGTGTATTGGTCGAACGCGTGGAACTCGGGCAGGCTCCCGGGCGGAGCCTCGCTCCAGACCGCGTTGTTGTAGCGGTTCCAGACGCGTTTGGCTGAGCCCGTCGGGTCGAGAACGCGCCACGCGTCCTCGTTGGGGTAGAGGTTCACGCCCGAGAGGAGCTTGACGCCACTCGCCGTGAGCCCGACACGCTCCGTCTTCGGTCCGTCCCAGAAGTCGAGGACGACACCGGTTCCCGGTCGCGCACGCAGGTCGCGTCCCAGCCGCGCCGCGCGACTGTCGAGCAGCGGGCTGAGCCCGTGCTGGAGCGGGTTGACCGCGACCGCGCCCGCGGCGAGCAGGGCGACGAGGAGCCACAGCCCGATTCGCACGCCCCGCAACGCGAGCCCGATGCCGACCGTGCTCGCGGCGGCGAGAAGCAGCACCTGGCAGAGCGGAGGCGTATGCCCGTCGATCTCGAGGCGCGCTCCCGCCCACACGGTCGGAACCGCGAAGGCGAGCGTGGCGGCGGCGAGCGCGACCGGGCCGAGCTTCGTCGTCGACCGGCGCTGCTCCTCGAAGAAGAGCCCGAGCGCGAGCGCGCTGGCAACCATGAACGTCACGAGCAGCCGGAACGGCGGCACGTGGTCCAACAGCAGGACGCGTCCAGCACCCTCGGGCAGCGGGAAGAAGTACCAAGCCAGGAGGACGGCAGACGTGCCGAGGACGGCGAACAGGACCACACGGCTCCGCCACGGCTTCCAGAACGCTCTCGTGCGACTCGCGACCACGGCCACCGCGACCGCGAAGATCGTGAACAGCCCCGCCGACGCCTCGGACTGGTTGAGCCCGTTCACGGCGACCGCGGCCATCGAACGCGTCGATTGGAGGAGGTCGAACGGCGCCCCGAACAACGTCCACGGG
>JBKOZX010000217.1:0-1859 GCA_046726115.1 Actinomycetota bacterium
GCACCGGGTCGGTGTAGCCGGGGAAGCAGTCCGGCCCGCGGCTGTGGATCTCGCCCGGCACGCCGGCGCCGACCTCCTTGCCGTCGTCGTCCAGGAGCCGGAGCTCGACGCCGGGCAGCGGATGGCCGTCGGTGTACAGGCGCTTGTCGCGCGGCTCCGAGTGTCGTGATCCGGTGATCGACGGGTGCTCGGTCGAGCCGTACATGCGCACGATGGAGATGTCCATGCCGTCGGCGCGGTCGGTGACGGCCGCGGGGACCGCCGACCCGCCCAACCCGACGTGTCGCATCAACCGGCGGTGCGCGTCGGTGAAATCGGGATGGTCGAGCAAGCTGGTGAGGAAGAACGTTGCGCCCGCGCCGCTGTACACGTGGTCTTCGAGCATCGCGGCGAGCACGGTGGCCGGCTCCCACACATCGATGAGGTGGATCGGCTCGCGGCGGAAGACAGGAATGAGGAGCGCCGCCAGCATGCCGATGCCGTGGCCGACTGGCGCGCCGACGAGCGCGGGCACGCCCCCGCCGGACTGCATGGCGCCGAGCTGGCGGATCTCGAAGCCGATCGTCCGGTGCGCGTGCACCACGCCTTTCGGGTCCGCGGTGGTGCCCGACGTGTACGCGACGAGCGCCGGCGCCGACGGGTCGACGCGCGCGGGTGCGCCGATCGCATCGGCGTCGGCCAGCGCCGAGAACGGCGACAGGCCCGGGGGGAGGGCATCGTCGTCGGTGACGACCGCGACCACCTCGAGGTCCGGGAGGTCGGGCCGCATCGCGTCGAGGTTGGCGAGGTAGTCGAGGTGTCCGAAGCGGTCCGCGGTCACGAACACGCGCACGCCGGACTGACGGAGGATGAAGCCGACCTCTTTGGGCCCGTAGAAGTGCACGATCGGCACGGGTACCGCGCCGAGGAACGCAGTCGCCCAGAACGTGGCCGCGGCTTCCACCCAGTTCGGCAGCTGGAACGCGACGAGGTCGCCGGGCCGGACGCCGCGGGCGCGGAGGCCACCGGCGACGCGGCGCGCCAGATCGGCGACGTCGCCGAAGGTTCCCGAGTACGGACGCGTTCGCGAGCGGACCTTGCACGTGAGCTCGGCGCCGTCGGTGAGGCCGGTCGCCAGGATCTCGCCCAGCGTGTCGGCGTTCCACGACCCGTCCTCGACGTAGCGCCGCACGAGGTCGTCCGGTGGCGTCCGCAGCTGCCAGTCGGGCATCGTCTCTCCTTGGCCGGGCGACCGTACCCGGGCCGGGACTTTCCCTGCCCGCCGGTGGTGGAATAGCATTCCGGGCATGCAGAACGTCGTTCCGGCCGCCGCCCACGCCGACCCCCCCGTGGCGGACCGGGTGGCGTCGCGGACGCTGGCCGGGCGGTCCGCCGCGTACGCCGACGAGGTCCGCCGGCTGATCGACGCCGGCTACGCGGTGATGCGCCGCACCGGCACGCTCGAGCCGCGCGTCACCGACATCGTGGGCGAGGCCGGGCTCTCGAACCAGGCGTTCTACCGGCACTTCCGCGGCAAGGACGAGCTCCTGGTCGCCATCCTCGACGACGGCCAGCGCCAGCTCGTCGACTACCTCCAGCACCGCATGTCGGGAGCGACCACACCCGAGGCGCGCGTCGGCGCGTGGGTCGACGGCGTGATGGAACAGGCCCGCAACGCCGACGCCGCCGACAACACGCGGCCGTTCGCGATCAACAGCGCCCGGCTCGCCGACCGGTTCCCCGACGAGGTTGCGCGGTCGCGCGAGATGCTCGTCCGACCGTTGCGCGACGCGGTCGCCGAGGCCGGTGGCGACGCCCAGCGCGACGCCGACGCCATCTACCACCTCGTCGTCGGTTGCATGAACGACGCGCTCGTCGCC
>JBKOZX010000218.1:0-5016 GCA_046726115.1 Actinomycetota bacterium
CAGCTCCTTCTTGCGGTCGACGATCCGCAGGTAGCCGTCGTCGTCGAGCTCGCCGATGTCGCCGGAGTGGAGCCACCCGTCGGCGTCGAGCGCCTCGGCGGTCTTGGCGGGATCGTTCAAGTAGCCGCGGAACACGTTTCCGCCTCGGCAGATGACCTCGCCGTCCTCGGCCAGCTTCACCTCGCAGCCCGGGAGCGCGCGCCCCACCGTCCCGACCCGCACCTCGACGGCGTCGAACGTCATCGGTCCCGACGATTCCGACATGCCGTAGATCTCGGCCAACGGCACACCGAGCGCGCGGAAGAACTCGAGGATCTCGACGGGGAGGGGCGCGGCGCCGGTGATGGCAGAGATCACGTGGTCGAGCCCGAGCAACTCGCGCACCGGGCCCAGCACGCTGTCGTCGCCGGTCCCCAACGCGCGCTCGAATGCCTCCTTCTGCGCCGGGTCGGCCGCGACCACGGCCTGGATCCCTGCGTACACCTTCTCCCAGATGCGCGGCACCGCGAAGATGATCTCCGGGCGTACCTGCGGGAGGTAGGACGCCACCTCGCGTGCCTCGGGGCACGAGGTCACCTCGTAGCCGAACAGCGCCTGCTGGTAGTAGGACGTCATGCGCTCGGCGATGTGCGCCATCGGGAGGTACGACACCAACCGCCGGCCTTCGGGGGAGACGTGCTCGAGGGTGAGGCGCAAGCTCTCGGCCGTCCAGCAGATGTTGGCGTGGTCGAGCATCACGCCCTTGGGCGGGCCTGTCGTCCCCGAGGTGTAGATGACGGTGGCGAGGTCGGACGGCTGGGCGATCTGGCTCGCGGCTTCGATGTCGACGGGATCGAGCGCGAGCAGCAACTCCCAGGCGCGCACGTCGTCGGGCGCGACGCCGTCCGGGTCTTCGATGAGCACGATGTGCTCGAGGGCCGGGAGCTCGGAGCGCACCTTGAGGAACCGCTCGAGATAGCCGACGTCCTCGAGGATCGCGACCTTCGCATCACAGTGGCCGGCGAGGTACACCACCTGCTCGGGTGCGGACGAGTTGTAGATGGAGATCGGCGTCGCGCCCACGAGCAACGCGGCCATGTCGGCGACGCAGAACTCCGGCCGGTTGCGCATCATCAGCACCACCCGGTCACCGCGCCGGACACCGAGCTCCTGGAGCCCCGCCGCGACCCGGCACGCGTCTTCGGCGTACTCGGCGAAGGTGGACTCCTGCCATCCGTCGCCGTCCCGGGCCCGCAACGCGACGGCGTCGGGTCGCGACCGCACGGTCTGGAGGAAGCGGCTCGGGACGGTCTGGCCCCGCGTCTGCTCGGAGAGCATCTCGCTCGTGATCGCCGGCACCGCAACCCCCTCGCTCGAATCGCCACCATATGTAGCGCACGAGCGTTGTGTGCGCTCGGGGTGGGGGGTTTTCCACAGGGCCCTCTGGAAAACCTGGGGAAAATGGTGGATACTGTCGCCGCTCGTCCCGAGGAGATCGTTGGGGCTCCCGGCGCGCAAACCCGGGTTTCTCTTCTCAACTCTCCTCGGGACGTTCGTTGTCTCCGGAACGAACAGTCTCCGAGAGTACGTCGTCGGTGTCGGCGCCGAGCGGCCGCCCGGCGTTCGCGATCCGACCCGGCGTCCGGCTGAGCCGGGCGACCGGGCCCGGCATCACCACCCCGTCGACCTCCACGAGGACGCGCCGCGCCTGCACGTGCGGATCGCGGGCGAGGTCGGCCATCGTGTACACGGGCGCGGCCGCCGCGTGTGCGGCGTCGAACGCCGCCAGCACGTCGGCCGACGGGCGCGCCGCGATCCACTCCGTGAGCACTCTCTCCAGCTCCTCGCGATGCTCCACGCGACCGGCGAACGTCGTGAAGCGCTCGTCGTCGCCCACCCCGATGAGGTCGACGACGCGCTTGGCGACGGACTCGGTCGACGTCGACACCGCGACCCACACACTGTCGGCGCACCGATACGTGCCGCGGGGCACGGTATACGGAATGCCGGACCCGAGCCGGGGCTGGAGCTCGCCGAGGTGCGCCCACACGCTCGGGAGCGCGCCCATGCACTGGAGCATCGACTCGAGGAGGTTCACGTCGATGACCTGCCCTTCGCCGCTCCTGTCGCGCTCGCGCAACGCGACCATCACCGCGAACGCACCGACGATCGCCGTGATCTCATCGGTCAGCGCGATCGGCGGGAGCAGAGGTGCGCCGTCGGGCTCGCCGTTGATCGCCGCGAAGCCGCTCATCGCCTCGGCCAGGGTCGCGAAGCCGGGCCGACCCGCGTAGGGGCCGTCCTGCCCGAAGCCCGTCACGCGCAGCACCACGAGGCACGGGTTGCGGGCCAGGAGGTCGTCGGGCGCGAGCCCGAGGCGCTCGAGCGTCCCGGGGCGGAAGTTCTCGACGAGCACATCGGCCGTGTCGACGAGCGTGCGCATGTTCTCGATGCCGTCGTCCGTCTTCAGGTCGAGCACGACGCTGCGCTTCCCGCGCCCGACGAACTTCCACCACAGGCCCTCGCCGTCGCGCGGGTCGCGCCAGCCCATGTCGCGCAGGCCGTCGCCGGCCGGTGCCTCGACTTTGACGACGTCGGCGCCGAAGTCGGCGAGATAACGCGCCGAGCCCGGTCCCGCGAGCACGGTCGACATGTCGATGACGCGGAGACCCTCGAGTGCCTGCATGTGCCGAGACTACGGGGCACCCCGCTTGGTCAGCCGACCGCCTCCTTGCAGTTGCTGCACTTCAGCTCGACGGTGGTGGACACGTCGTTGTACGCGTCGTGGTACTCGGATGTGCCCGTCGCCCGATCATCCCCGGTCTTGGGCACGTTCGTGCCGTTGGCCAAGACGTAACTGTCCGAGCCGAGCGTGAACCCACGATTGGTCGCCGTACCCGTGATGGCGACGGTTCCTGGGAGCCCGCAGGCGCTCGGTGACAGGAGCGCGCTCCCGCTCACATTCCGATCCTTGCCCACCTCCACATCGAACGTTCCGCTCCACGTGAAGGTGCACGCGCCGGACGCGACGACGTGTTGGGCGCTGATGGTCCCATGCCAGACCTCGCACTTGAGCTTGCCGAGCTTGGCGAGCTGGTTGCCGACGCGCTCGACGAGGGCCTTGTCGACCGGGCCCCCGTCGGCCATCAACGTCTGCTCACGGCCTGGGTTCGGTATCGCGACACCGTTGGCGTCCTTGGTGTAATCGTCGGTCAAGCCCAGGGTGTGCCCGATCTCGTGGGGGATCCCCGCCGGGGGGATGTCGATCGCCCAGGTGCCGTCGAAGTCACCTGTGTACGCGTCGGTGCTGTCCTTGCCGCCGCTCTTGTGCGTGTAACCCGACGGCGGGAAGTTGTGGCTGCCGGGCGCGCCGACCTGGACGCGGTGGCGGCCGTCGGTGCCCTTGAAGTCGTCGGGCTTGTTCCTGACGTCGACCTTGAGCTCGAGCTTGTACTTGCTGCAGTACGGATACTTGGCGAACGCGTCGTTCCACGCCTTCTCGGCGGTCTTCTTCCAGTATTTGGCGAGGTCGCTGCCGTCCGGCCCCTTCTCGCCCTTGCACCCGGCGCAGTCGATCGGCACGGTGATCGTGACGACGTCACCCTTGACCGTCACCGTCGTCTTCGCCGCCGCCGGCGTCGCCGCTCCGACGAGCGTCGCCACGCCGACCAGCGCCCCCGCTGCGACCGACACCCACCTGGGCGCCCACCCTGCCACGGCGGGGAGCGTAACCCCGCAGGCGTCGCCTGGACAGGGTCAGAAGCGCTCCGTGAAGCAGCGGTCGGTGAGCGGGCCGAGCGCGTAGTCGCGGTACAAGCCCGCGAACATGCCCCGCGTCTTCTCGGACCACGCCATCGCGGCCGGCGCCGCGGCCCGCCGCACTATCTGCGTGTACCCGCCCTCGTACACCCGGTACTCGCCCCACCCACCCGGGTAGTCCTTCGTGCACGCGATCTCGACGAACGGCACGTTCCGCGCGGCCGCAAAACGCCGCACACGGTTGCGGTGCGTGTGACCGGAGAAGTAGCCGGCGATGTTCTCGCGCCGAGCGACGACCCCCGCCAGGGCCTCGCTGTCGTGGGGGTTGATGCCGAAGTAGGTGTCCGTCCGATGGTCGGCGGCGAGGTTCCACAGGTGATGGTGGCCGAACACCAGCACCGGGGCGCTGGTCGAGCCGGCCAGCTCGTCGAGCCACGCCACCTGGTCGGCACTGAGCTCACCGCGGTCGGTTCCCGGGGTCACAGTGTCGACAACCGCAAGCGTCACGCCGTCGACCTGCACGTCGTAGGGCGCGTAGCCGGCGGCGAACTCCGGATCGGTCTTGACGTCGTGGTTCCCGCGCACCCACTGCATGCGCTCTCCCAGGGTGCCGTACGCGTCGAGGAAGGCCTCGAACTCGTCCTCGGTGCCGGCGTCCGTGAGATCGCCCTTCACGACGACGACATCGGGGTCGAGCGCGCGCATCTCGTCGATCACGGCGCCGTTCATCACCTCCGGGTACGGCGGGTCGCCGGGTTCGGCGCGCAAGATCGGGCCGAGCTCCTCGGCACCGAGGTCGCCGAGCCGCCCGCACTCGACCTCGCCGAAGTGCACGTCGTTTGCAGTGGCGATCGTCGCAAGGAGCCGGCCGGTCGGCCGGTCGAGCGTGGTGAACGACGCCGGCAACCACTCCCCGTGCGCGGCGCCTTCGACATCGAGGTCGTACGCGGTCTCCGGTTCGAGACCTCCCACGCGCGCCGAGTGGTACGGACCGGTGGTCGTGACCTCGGCGTCGCCGACTCTGGTTGTGATCGCGTCGTCTCCGTCGGTGCGGAACGTGACCACGGCCTCGTCGGGACCGACGGTCATGAGCTCGGGATCGTGCACCGCGCTCATCGCGACTCCCGGACTCAGGCTCGGGCGCGCCGGCTGACGCGGCCCGACAAGCGCCAGGGTCCGCGCAGCATGCCCGCGCGCCGCGACGTCAGCCGCGAGACACGCACCCACTCGTCGACGTGCTCGGTGTAGGCCCCGGACGCGCGCGCCGCCGCCTCCGAC
>JBKOZX010000219.1:0-8042 GCA_046726115.1 Actinomycetota bacterium
CCCTGGTTGTCGGGCCCGAGGGCGGCTTCGAGCCGGACGAGCTCGCGATCCTCACCGTCGCCGCCCGCCTCCGGCTCGGGCCGCACCTGCTCCGGGCCGAGACCGCCGCCATCGCCGGGGCGGCGGTGCTCACCGACCGGCGGGTCCCCTGTGATCACGCTGCGTGATTTCGCACTCTCCGCGTGATTCGGCCCGAGGGTTTAGCCACGCAGGGTGACATTCTCGGCAGAAACTGGTAGCTTGCGATCCCACGCCCTCGGGCGTGGGGACCCGGAAGGGGTAGGCGTGAGCGCCAGCGGTGTGATGGTCGGTGACCGGCTGCGGTCGATCCGGCGCCAGAAGGGCCTGTCGCTGCACGACGTCGAGGCACGATCGGGCACGGAGTTCAAGGCCTCGGTCCTGGGTGCCTACGAACGGGGCGAGCGGGCAATCTCCGTACCCCGGCTGCTGCGCCTGGCCGAGCTGTACCAGGTCCCCGGGGACCAACTGCTCCCGCGCGGCACCGACGGCGAGCTCGACCTCACCCAGCGTGACGACGCCTTCGCGGAAGGCTTCACGATCGACCTCGAGCGGCTGCGCGCCCTCGACGACGCCGAGGCCTCGGTGCTCTCCCGGTACGCCGAGGCCATCCAGCTCCAACGCCAGGACTTCAACGGTCGGCTCCTCACGATCCGACGCGACGACCTGAGCGTTCTCGCCGCCGTGCTCGGTCGTCGCGCCGAGGACCTCGGACGCCGGCTCGACGAGCTGGGCTTGCGCGCCAGCGTGTCCAGCGTCTGAACGCATTCGATCTGGGGCCGTCGCAAGCTCCGCCTCTGCGCCGGCGGTCGGCAAAGTAGCCGCCGCCGCGCTCGACCGGGTTCAGGCGTCGCAGAGGTACGATCGCGCCGACGTGGCTTCGCCGTCGCCGACTCAGATCAAGATCCTCGTTCCGGGCAACCACTTGATGGTGGGCCTCCTCGGGCAGCGTGACGAGCTTCTCCGCCTCGTCGAAGGTGCGTTCCCGGTCGAGATCCACGTGCGCGGTAACGAGATCACCGTCACCGGTGACGCCTGGGAGGCCGAGCGCGTCGGCCGCCTGTTCGAGGAGATGGTGATCCTCCTCGAGCAGGGCCACAGCCTCGACCGCGAGGGCGTCGGGCGCAGCATCGAGATGCTCAAGGCCGACCAGCGGCCGACGGACGTCTTCACCACGGAGGTGCTGCGCGGCCGTAAGACCGTACGACCCAAGACCGCGGGCCAAAAGGACTACGTCGACGCGGTCCGCGAGCACACCGTGACCTTCTGCATCGGGCCCGCCGGGACCGGTAAGAGCTATCTCGCCGTCGCGCTCGCGGTGCAGGCGCTCCAGGCGAAGGAGATCAACCGCATCATCCTCACGCGTCCTGCGGTCGAGGCGGGGGAGCGTCTCGGCTTCCTCCCCGGCGACATCCTCGCCAAGGTCGACCCGTACCTCCGGCCTCTCTACGACGCGCTGTACGACATGCTCGAGCCCGAGGTCGTGACGCGGCTCATGGACCGTGGAGTGATCGAGGTTGCACCGCTCGCGTTTATGCGGGGCCGGACGCTCAACGACTCGTTCATCATCCTCGACGAAGCGCAGAACACCACGCCCGAGCAGATGAAGATGTTCCTGACCCGCCTGGGGTTCGGCTCGCTGATCGTGGTCACCGGCGACGTCACCCAGATCGACCTGCCCGAGGGTCGCGGGCGCTCCGGGCTCCTCGTCGTCCGCGACGTGCTCGAGGGAATCCCGGGCCTGGCGTTCGTCGAGCTCGGCTCGGGCGACGTCGTCCGCCACAAGATCGTGCAGGACATCGTCGACGCCTACGAACGCGGCGAGAGCCTGCGATGAGAACCGTCTTCGGCGCCGACGAGCAGTCGGAGATGGACATCGACGTCCTGCGTTGGGTGCGCCTCGCGCGGGTGGTGCTCGACGAGGAGCGGGTGCCCGAGGACGCCGAGATGTCGGTGATCTTCGTGGACGAACAGGCGATGTCCGACCTCCACGAGCGGTTCCTCGGCGGCACCGGCCCGACGGACGTGCTCGCGTTCCCGATGGACGACGACGTGGCGCCCGGCGGCCGTCAGCCCGACCAGGGCGGACGCGGGCCGGGGTCGCCGTCGGAGGCGAGCGACCTGCCCACGGTCATCGGCGACGTCGTGGTGTGCCCGCAAGTCGCACGCCGGCAGACGGGCGGCAGCGGCGGCTCGCTCGACGACGAGGTTGCGCTGCTCGTCGTCCACGGCATCCTGCATCTGCTGAACTACGACCATGCGGAGGAGCGTGAGTCCGAGGCGATGAAGAAGCGGGAGCGGGAGCTGCTCGCGCGCTTCCGCGAGCTCGAGCGGGAAGCCGACCGGTGAGCGCCGGTCCAGAACCGAGTCATTCCCGCACGGCCCTGACGTGACCGGCACCGATTACGCGTTGCTGGCGACGATCGTCGCCCTGTTCCTGGTCTCCGGCGTCCTTGCGATGGCCGAGACCGCGTTCACGCGCATGAGCCGCGTGCGTGCGCTGGCACTCGACGAGGAGGGCCGCAGCGGCGCGACCAGGTTGGCGCGGATGCTCGAACGGCCGGAGCGCACGCTCAACTCGCTGCTGCTCGTGATCCTCGTGTGCCAGCTCGTGTCCGCCAACCTCACTGGTGTCCTCCTCGAGCAGCATTTCGGCACGATCGGGTTCGTGCTCGGCATCGTCGTCGAGATCGCGGTCTTCTTCGTCTTCTTCGAGGTGGTGCCGAAGACCTTCGCGATCCAGCACACGGATCGGGCCGCGCTCCTCGTGGCGCCGGTCCTCTCCTTCCTGACGAACTTCCCGCCGCTACGGGTGCTCTCACGCGGCCTGATCGGTCTCGCCAACGTCGTGCTCCCGGGACGCGGCCTCAAGGAGGGTCCGTTCGTCAGCGAGGAGGAGATCCGCCAGATGGCGGATGTCGCCGCCGACGAAGAGGCGATCGAGCGAGACGAGCGCAAGCTCATCCACTCCATCTTCGAGTTCGGCGACATGGTCGTCCGCGAGGCGATGACGCCCCGCACCGACATGGTGGCGATCTCGGCCGACGCCACGATCGAGGAGGGCATCACGCGCGCGATCGAGGGCGGGTTCTCGCGGGTCCCCGCCTACGAGGAGACCGCCGACGACATCGTCGGGCTCGTGTTCCTGAAGGACCTCGTCTCGATGGCCCGTGCCGGGAAGGGCGGCGACCCGATCCGCACCGCGCTCCGCGAAGCTGTGTTCGTGCCCGAGCAGAAGCGCGTCGCCGAGCTGCTCCGGGAGATGCAGACGAAGCATTTCCACATGGCGATCGTCATCGACGAGTACGGCGGCACTTCCGGCCTCGTGACGCTCGAGGACCTGCTCGAGGAGATCGTGGGGGACATCGCCGACGAGTACGACCTCGAGGAGCCCAGCGTCGAGCACCTCCCCGGCGGCGCGCTGCGCGTCCCCGGCGGCACCTCCATCGACGACGTCAGCGACGAGCTCGGCATCGAGCTCCCCGATACCGAGTGGGACACCGTCGGCGGGCTCGTGTTCAACCTGCTCGGCCACGTCCCCGAGGAAGGGGAGTGCGTGCGCTTCCAGGGCCTCGAGTTCCGCACGGAGCGGGTGCAGGGCCGCAGGATCGTCTCGGTGCACATCCGGCCCGCGCCCGACAGCGCGGCCGAACCCGTCGCGGCGACGTGACCGAGGCCTTCCGCAGCGGCTTCGTGACGCTCGTCGGACGGCCGAACGTCGGGAAGTCGACGCTCCTCAACCAGCTCGTCGGCTCGAAGGTCGCGATCGTGTCCGATCGCCCGCAGACGACGCGCACCGCGATCCGGGGGGTGCGCACGACGCCGGACAGCCAGATCGTCTTCATCGACACCCCGGGCATCCACAAGCCGCGCACGCTCTTGGGCGAGCGGACCAACCAGCGCGCGGTGTCGACCCTCGGCGAGGTCGACGTCGTCTGCCTCATGGTCGAGGCGGACGCGCCCATCGGGAGCGGGGACCGGTTCATCGCCGAGCTCGCGCAGCAGGCCGACACGCCGAAGCTGCTGGTCGTCAACAAGATCGACCGCGCCTCGAAGGCCGCGGTCGCCGAGCACCTCGCCGCCGCCGCCCGGGACCTGGGCGAGCTCGACGCGTTCTTCCCGGTGTCGGCGCGCACGGGGGAGGGGGCGGACGCGCTGCTCGCCGAGATCGAAGGGCGGCTCCCGGAGGGGCCGCGCTATTACCCCGAGGGCACCGTCACCGACCAGCCTGAGACCGAGCTCGCCGCCGAGCTGGTGCGCGAGAAGCTCCTGGCGGTCGCCCGCGACGAGCTCCCGCACTCCATCACGGTGTCGGTGGAGGAGATGGAGAACGAGCCGGATGCCGACGATCGCGAGGACCGGATCCTGCGGCTGCGCGC
Source organism: Actinomycetota bacterium (assembly GCA_046726115.1). GTDB lineage: Bacteria > Actinomycetota > Acidimicrobiia > IMCC26256 > JACDBD01 > JALZAA01. The sequence continues at coordinate 4,398 of JBKOZX010000219.1, forward strand.
CGACATCCGCGTCGAACGTGAATCGCAGCGGGGGATCGTGATCGGGCGCGGCGGCGGCGTGCTGAAGGACGCCGGGACCGCGGCCCGCCAGGAGCTCGAGGCCCTCCTCGGCGTGCGCGTCTACCTGGAGATCCACGTGCAGGTCGAGCGCGACTGGCAGCGCCGCGCCCACGCCCTCGACCGACTGGGGTACTGAAACCGCTGGTCACAGCGCCTGTCCGAGTTGCTCCGACGGAGAAGCCCGGGGATAGGCTCCGATTTTGAGGTCGCCCGGCCGCGAGGCCGCCGAGCACGAGGTCGCCCGAGCAATTACCGGACACGTGATCGGAAGACGAGGAGAATGAGGCACCTCAGGTCGCGCTCCAAGCGATGGCTGGGGCTGGCCGTCGTCGCCGGCGCGGGCTTGCTGCTCGCGGCCTGCTCCGCGGACACCAACGGGCAGAACTCGCTGAAGCCCAAAGGCCCGGCGGCGCAGAAGATCGACAACCTCTTCACGCCGATCTTCTTCGTGTCGGTCGTCGTCGGCGTGCTCGTGCTCGGGGCCGTGGTCGTGTTCGCGGTCCGCTTCCGGTACCGGGCGGGGAAGAACGAGAACCCCAAGCAGATCCACGGCAGCACGCCGCTCGAGATCGGGTGGACGATCGTTCCCGCGCTGATCCTCGCGGTCATCGCCGTCCCGACGATCATCACCGTCTTCGACCTGCACAAGGAGCCGTCCGGCGACGTGCTCAACGTCACCGTGGTCGCGAAGCAGTGGTGGTGGGAGTTCAAGTACCCGAAGGAGAAGGTCGTCACCGCCGACGAGCTGGTGATCCCGGCGGGCCGGACGGTGCGCGTCGCCCTCACGGCGTGCGACGAGTCGCTGCCGAACAAGTGCAATGTGATCCACAGCTTCTGGGTCCCGGAGCTCAACGGGAAGACTGACGTCGTACCGGGCCACAACAACTTCACGACGATCGAGGCCGATAAGCCGGGCACCTATCTCGGGCAGTGTGCGGAGTACTGCGGGCTGTCGCACGCCAACATGCGGTTCCGCGTCATCGCGAAGGAACCGAGCGAGTTCGACCGGTGGGTCGGGGAGCAGCAGCAGGGACCGGCGGTGCCGTTGCAGGTCGGCACCGGCGCGGACACCAAGGCCGCCGGGCCGACGCAGGACCTGATCAGCACGAAGTTCCAGTGCACGAACTGCCACTCGCTCGCCGACTCGAAGGTCAGCAGCTACGGCCCGAACCTCACCCACCTGGCCAGCCGGACCACGTTCGCCAGCGGGTACTACGCGTTGACACGCGACAAGCTGGTCGATTGGGTGTACAACGCACCCGGGTTGATCCCCATGCAGTCCAAGCAGTGCCGGGATGCTGGTGAGCCGGCGGGGGGGAAGTGCGTGGGCATGCCGTCGTTCAGCCAGAACACCCCGGCTGGGCAGCCGACGATGACGCGACAGGAGGCTGGGCAGATCGCCGACTACCTCCTCCAGCTGAAGTGAACGGATTCGCGGGAGCTCGCCGATGACGACCGTCTCCGACACGGTGCAGGCGCCGGCGCGCCGGCTGCGCGTCCTGCGCCGTCCGAAGGCGACGACCGGCTTCTGGAGCTGGTTCACGACGATCGACCACAAGAAGATCGCCATCATGTACGGCACGACCGCGCTGGCGTTCTTCGTGATCGGCGGGATCGAAGCGCTGCTGCTCCGCCTCCAACTCGCGGGGCCGAACGGCACCCTGTTGACGGCCGCGCAGTACAACGAGCTGTTCACGATGCACGGCACCACGATGATCTTTCTCATGGGGATGCCGCTCGCGGTTGCGTTCGGCAACTACCTCATCCCGCTCCAGATCGGCGCCCGTGACGTCGCCTTCCCGCGGCTGAACGCGTTCGGGTACTGGGGCTTTCTCTTCGGCGGGCTGTTCATCTACTCGAGCTTCTTCATCGGCGGCAGCGCGCCTGACGGCGGCTGGTTCGGCTACACGCCGCTCACGAGCACGCCGCTTGCCCGCGGCTTCCTGCCCGGCCACGGCGCGGACTTCTGGGCCGTCGGTATCGTCATCCTCGGGATCGCGTCGACGACGTCCGCGATCAACTTCATCGTGACGGTCCTCAACATGCGCGCGCCCGGCATGACGCTCATGCGCATGCCGGTGTTCACGTGGATGATGACAGTGACGGCGTTCCTCACCCTGTTCGCGATGCCGATCGTCACCTCGGCACTGATCATGGTCTACTTCGACCGCAACTTCGGCACGAACTTCTTCCAACCCGCCGCCGGCGGAGATCCGCTGCTCTACCAGAACCTCTTCTGGCTGTTCGGCCATCCGGAGGTCTACATCCTGATCCTGCCGGGCATGGGGATCGTCTCCGAGATCTTGCCCGTGTTCTCGCGCAAGCCGTTGTTCGGATACCCGGTCGTCGTGTTCTCCGGCATCGCCATCGGGTTCATCGGCTGGGGCGTCTGGGCGCACCACATGTTCGCGACCGGGCTGGGGCCCGTCGCGATCTCGGCGTTCGCGCTCTCCACGATGATCATCGCGGTTCCCACGGGCGTGAAGATCTTCAACTGGCTCGCCACCGTGTGGAGAGGAGCGGTGCGCCTCAAGACGGCGATGCTGTTCGCGCTCGGCTTCATCGCGATGTTCACGCTCGGCGGGTTGTCCGGCGTGCTGCACTCGGTCGTGCCCGCCGACACGCAGCAGACCGACACGTACTTCGTCGTCGCCCACTTCCACTACGTGTTGTTCGGCGGGCTCGTGTTCGGTCTCTTCGGCGGCTTCTACTACTGGTTCCCGAAGCTCTACGGCCGGTTCCTCGACGAGCGGCTGGGCAAGCTCAACTTCTGGACGATGCTGATCGGGTTCAACCTCACGTTCTTCCCGATGCACTTCCTCGGCTTGATCGGCATGCCGCGGCGCACGTACCGGTACGACACGGGCCTGGGCTGGGACTTCCTCAACCAGCTCGAGACCATCGGCGCGTTCGTCATCGCCCTCTCCGTCCTCGTGTTCATCGTGAACGTGATGGTGAGCCGCCGGCACGGCAAGCCCGCCAGCGACGACCCGTGGGACGCGCGCACGCTCGAGTGGATGACTCCCTCGCCGCCACCGATGTACAACTTCGAGGAGATCCCGCAGGTCGAAGCGCGCGACGACTTCTGGCACCGGAAGTACACCGAGGACGAGACCGGTCACGCCGTGCCCCTGCCCCGGGGTGGCGCCGTCGCCGTCGAGGAGCGCCCCGCCGGTGGTGACGGCGGCGACCAGCACGGCGACGAGCACGGCGACGGGCACGGGATCCACATGCCGTCCCCGTCGTACTTCCCGTTCGTCCTCGCCCTCGGGCTGCCGATCCTCGGGTACGCGGCGGTGTTCCAGGCGCTGTGGCTGGTCCCGATCGGCGCGTTCTTCGTGGCCTTCGGCATCTACGCGTGGGGCATCGAGCCCCAGACGGAGCCGTGACGATGGATCAGGTCGCCGTCCCGCCGTCGCACGACGTCGCCGAAGCCGGCCACGACGCGCCGGCCACGAGCCTGGGCGTCAGCAACACCAAGCTGGCGATGTGGCTGTTCCTGTCGTCGGACTGCCTGTTCTTCGGTGCGTTCATCTCCGCCTACCTGTTCTACCGAGGGCGACCGCAGCCCGGCCCGCATCCACA
>JBKOZX010000220.1:0-8307 GCA_046726115.1 Actinomycetota bacterium
GGGCTGCCGATCCGACGCGCGAGACCGAGAGCCCGACGGAGATCGCGGGGCGGATCCCCTGATAGAACAAGTCGGTCTCCAGGTAGATCTGACCGTCGGTGATCGAGATGACGTTGGTCGGGATGTACGCGGAGATGTCGCCGGCCTTCGTCTCGATGATCGGCAGCGCGGTCAGCGATCCGCCGCCCCGCTCGTCGCTGAGCTTGGCGGCCCGCTCCAGCAGCCGCGAGTGGAGATAGAAGACGTCGCCCGGGTACGCCTCGCGGCCGGGAGGGCGGCGGAGCAGCAGCGACAGCTGACGGTACGACTCCGCCTGCTTCGACAGGTCGTCATAGACGACGAGCGCCGCCTCGCCGCTGTCCATCCAGAACTGCCCGATCGCGCACCCGGCGTACGGGGCGAGGTACTTGAACACCGCGGGGTCGGCAGCCGGAGCATTGACGACGACCGTGTACTCCATCGCTCCGTGCGATTCGAGCGTGGCCACGGTCTGGGCGACGGTCGATCCCTTCTGGCCGACGGCGACGTAGATGCACTTCACGCCCTGGCCCCGCTGGTTGAGGATCGTGTCGACGGCGACCGTGGTCTTTCCGGTCTTTCGATCGCCGATGATCAGCTCGCGCTGGCCGCGACCGACCGGCGTCATTGCGTCGATGGCCTTGATCCCGCTCTGCAGCGGCTCGTGCACAGGACGGCGGTCGACGATGCCCGGCGCCTGGATCTCGAGACGCCGGTGCGTGTCGGTGTTGACCGGGCCCTTGCCGTCGATCGGCTGGCCCAGCGAGTTCACCACCCGGCCCAACATGACGTCCCCGACCGGGACCGAGAGGATCCGACCCGTCTCCTGCACGGTGTGGCCCTCTTCGACCTCGTCGGCCTCGCCGAGCACCACGGCGCCGATGGAGTCCTCGTCGAGGTTGAGCGCCAGCCCCAGCGTTCCGCCCTGGAACTCGAGCAGCTCGTTGACGGCGGTGTCGGGGAGGCCGCTGATGCGCGCGATGCCGTCGCCGACCTCGAGCACGCGACCCACCTTGGCCTTCTCGATCGACGGCTCGAAGCCGCCGATGTTCTTGCGCAGCACCTCCGCGATCTGGTCGGCGTTGATCGTGGAGTCGGTCACGACATCCTCTCCTTGAGCTCGTCGAGACGGTGGCGGATGGTGCCGTCGATCACGGTGTCGCCGACGCGGGCCACGACGCCACCGAGAACCGTCGGGTCGACGACCACCTTGACCTCGACCTGCTTGCCCGTGGCCTCGCTGAGCGCCATCGCCAGCCGCTCTCGCAGGCCCTCGTCGAGGGACACGGCGCTGCGGACCTCGGCGACCTCGTGCTGACGCCGGGCCGCCGAGAGCTCGAGGAACCGATCCACGATCGCGGGCAGCTCACCGGCGCGATCGGCACCGACGACCATCGAGACGAGACCGACGCTGATCGCCAGCCCCGCGCCGCCCATGAGCTCCTCGACCACGGCGACGCGACGATCGGCCGGCACGCTGCGGTCGCTGAGCGACATGCGTAGCTCGTCGTTCGCGTCCATAGCGCGTGCGAAGCGAAACAGGTCGTCCTCGACCGCGTCCGGGTGGCGCTCGGCGCGCGCGACGTCGAGGAACGCCTGTGCGTACGCCTCGACGCGATCCGACTCCGGCATCGCCGTTACCTGCTCCCGTTCCCGTTCCCGACCTGACCGATGTAGCTCTCGACCAGCGCGAGCTGTGTGTCGCGGTCGAGGTTGCGTTCGACGATCTTCTCGGCCAGCTCGATCGAAAGGTCGGCGACCCGGGCCTGGAGGTCGGCCTGGGCGCGGTTGGACGCGAGCTGGGCGTCCTCCTGCGCGCGGGCCCGCAGGTCCGCTGCCTCGGCCTCGGCCTGCGCGCGGACCTGTCGCTTCACCTCGTCGGCGGACTGGCGTGCCTCCTCGATGATGCGTGACGCCTCGTTGCGGGCGTCGGCGACCTGGCGCCGGTAGTTGGCCAGCTCCGTCTCGGCCTCGGTGCGCGCCTCCTCGGCCCGCTCGAGGTCGCCGCGGATGCGGTCCTCGCGCTGCTTCATCATGTTGCGCACGGGCGGCAGCGCGTATTTCCACATCACGAGGAGCAGCACGACGAACGCCAGTCCACCCCAGACGATCTCGTTGTTCTCCGGCAGGATCGGGTTCGGCGCCTTCTGGCAGTCGTCGATGGTGCCGCCAGCCTCGAGCTTCTTGATGCATTCCTCCTCGGTGCTGCTCTTGGGCTTGGCGTGAGCGACTCCCGGCGTGGCGACCACACCGAGCACGGCGACGGCCATGACGGCGATCAAGAGTCGGATCCGCATCGGTAACTCCTAGCCGCTGACGATGAATGTCAACACGAAACCGAACAGCGCCAGCGCCTCGGTGAACGCGATCCCGAGGAACATCGTGGTGCGGACGGTGCCCGCCGATTCCGGCTGTCGCGCCATCGCGGTGATCGCGTTACCAACCACGATCCCGATGCCGATGCCGGGACCGATGGCGGCGCCGCCGTAGACGATGCCGCGGCCGATCGCGGTGAGACCTTTGGCGAGCTCGCCGGCCTGTTGTGCTGCAAGCAGAAAGTCGTGCAACGAATCTCTCCTGTGTCGTTTGGTTAGTGCTCGGGGTGCATGGCGAGACCGATGTAGACGCCGGTCAGGATGGTGAAGATGAACGCCTGGAGGGCCGAGACCAGGATCTCGAACGCGGTCAGCGCGACCAGGAGCGCGAATGGGAACGCGGCTCCGATCTTGAAGTAGACCGCGGCCCCGAAGATCGAGGACGTGAGGATCGCGAACGTCACCAGGATGAGGTGGCCGGCCAGCATGTTCGCGAACAGTCGGATGGCCAGCGAGAACGGCCGCACGATGAAGGTCGAGATGAACTCGATGAACACCATGAGCGGCAGGATCACCTTCGGAACACCCGGTGGCACCAGCGACGACTTCATGTAGTGGCCGAAGCCCTGCTTCGAGATGCCGACGATATTGAAGATGAACCAGACGAGGATGGCCAGCAACAAGGGGACGGCGTTGCGCGCGTTCCCGGGGAACTGGATGAACGGCAGGATCTCGAAGATGTTGATGAAGAAGATGAAGAAGAACATCGTCGTGAGGAACGGCAGATAGCCCATGCCGTCCGGGCCGATGGTCTGGAGGATCACGCTCTCGCGGACGAAGTCGATGCTCGACTCGGCCATGTTCTGCACACCGTGGGGGACGAGCTGACCTCGCCAGGCGGCGTAGAAGAAGAACAGGAGCGTGATCACCACGGACGCGACATAGATGAGGACGGTCTTATTGATCGCGAACGGGGTGCCGTCGAAGAAGATGTTGGGCCAGCGGGTGACGTGGCTGATCGGAGGGAAGTCGAGGCCGAGCAGCGTCACTACGCGTCGTCCTTTCGTGCGCTCGTCGCCAGCTGATCACGCCGCAGACCGGGTGCGGCCAGGGAGAAGCTGACGGAGCGTAGCTCCCAGAACAACAAACCGAGATGGGCGATGAAGAGCGTCAGGCCCAGCACGACCACGTCCACCCAGCCGAACAACGCCTTCGCCACGACGATCACAACGACGATCGACAACATGCGAAACAGGAATCCACCCAAGGCAACAGCCATCAATGCGTTGCCCGACCGACGCGCGCCCCACTCCAGCATGAGGGCGGCGGCGAAGAAGTTGAGCACGCAGACGCCCAGACCCAGCGCCGCGCTCGCGGCCCCGTCGACGCCACGGAACAGGCCGGCCGCGACCACGACCGCCGGCGCTACGAGCAGCCCGTGGCGGGCAAGGTCGAGCGCGATGCGCTTCTCTACCGGCGGCGGCGCGTCCACGGCTTGCCCTCCTCGTCCCGTTCGACCTTGGCGATGTAGTGGTAGATGGTGCGGAGGCACACGCCGACGAAGCCGAGAGCCGCCAGCGCCACCGTCAGGATCGGGCTCGTCCCCAGCCGGTCGTCGAGCCACCACCCGAACGCTGCGAACAGCAACGGGATGGCGGCGAACTCGAACGCCTGGGCGAGCCCCTCGCCGAAGCCACGGTTCAGCTCCCGCCGCTCCGCCCAGCGCCGCTCTCGGTGCCCCTCAGCCCCCGGATGTGTCGTCACGACCTACTCACGTGAGCTTGTGAATATAATCACAATGTACCCGGCGCCTCGCGGAGGCGTCAAATCTGGAGTCTCTCCCGAAGGCGGAGCCGCGGGCCAACGCCCGGGAGCCCGTCAGCTCCCGGAGCGCTCCTCCTGCTGCTGACGGCGGGCGGCGAGGTCGACGACGTCCTGGCCGAGCGTCGCCGGGTGGTCGCCCCGCTCCAGCGCGGCGTCGCGCGCCGAGCGCACGCCGGGGTGGAACACGACGTAGAGGATGAGCCCGAGCGCGAGCACCCCGAGCGGGACGATGGCGTTCCCGTGATTCGTGTACGTCGGGAGCAGGACGACCGCGGAGAGCAGCGCGGTCCAGAGCCACAGGATCACGACGGTGCGGCGCGTCGTGTGGCCGAGGCGCATGAGCCGGTGGTGCAGGTGGTTCTTGTCGGCGACGTGGAACGCCGTTCGTCGATACACGCGGCGGAGGAACGAGAACGCGGTGTCGATGATCGGTATGCCGAGGATGACGATGGGGATGAACAGTGGCGCGAAGAAGAAGTAGGTCTGACCGCTGAACTGGTCGGCGGTGCGGCCCCCGACCGTGATCGTCGTCGTCGCCATGAGTAACCCGAGGAACAGCGCTCCGGCGTCGCCCATGATGATCTTTGCCGGATTGAGGTTGTGGGGCAGGAAGCCCACGCACACGCCGACCGCGATGATGGCGACGAGCGGCGCGATGTTGGAGCCCTCGAGCAGCCCCGCCTTGAACAATCGGTCGGAGTAGAGGAAGAACGCGCCCCCGGCGATGGCGACGATGCCCGCTGCCAGTCCGTCGAGGCCGTCAATGAGGTTGATCGCGTTCGCCATGATCACGACGGTGAGCACGGTCACGAGGGGCGCGAGGTCGGCCGACAGGACCACGTAGTCGTACCGGGCGAACGGCACCCGGAAGTACAGCATCGTCACCCCGAGGAGCGACAGGACGCTACCCGACAGCACCATGCCCGCCACCTTCGCCGGCGGCGACACACCTCCCCGTCGCTCCCAGAGATCGTCGACCGCGCCGACGACGAACATCACCCCCGCCGCCAGGATGACCCCGATCGGCTCCGTCGCGCCGTCGAACATCTCCCGGAACTGCGGCACTTGCGACGCCACCGCCATCGCGAGAAGGAAGCCGCCGAACATCGCCGCCCCGCCGAGCGTCGGCGTGGCGCGCTCGTGGACGCTGCGCCCCTGGGGGACGGACACCACGCCGATCCGGACCGCAATCCGGCGGACGAGGAACGTCAGGAGGTACGTGGTGATCGCAGCGACCGCGAGGACGAGCGCGTAGCCGGCCACGAGATCAGGCTCGGTCTCGCCTCACGAGCCGGCCAACTCCGGGTAGGGCGTGAACTTCGAGCAGAGACGGGCGGCGGCGTCGCGGACGTCGGCGGCGACGTTCTCGTCGTCGACCTTGCGCAGCACGGTCGCGATGAGCCCGGCGACCTCGCCCATCTCGGGCTCGCCCATGGCTGCCGTGGTGACGGCGGCGGTGCCGAGCCGGAGGCCGCTGGTGACGAACGGCTTCTCGGGATCGTTGGGGATGGCGTTCTTGTTCACCGTGATGCCGGCCCGGTCGAGGGCCTCCTGGGCCTGCTTCCCGGTGACCCCGAAGGGCCGCAGGTCCACGAGCATCAGGTGGTTGTCGGTCCCACCCGACACGATCCGGAAGCCCTCGCCGTCGAGACCGCCGGCGAGCGCCTGCGCGTTGCGCACGATGCCGGCCGCGTAGTCGCGGAAACCGGGCTGGGCCGCCTCGTGGAAGGCCACCGCCTTGGCGGCGATCACGTGCATCAGCGGCCCGCCCTGCAAGCCCGGGAACACCGCCTTGTCGATGGCGGCGGCGTACTCCTCGCGGCACAAGATGCACCCGGCGCGGGGACCGCGCAGCGTCTTGTGGGTCGTAAGCGTGATGATGTCCGCGTACGGCGCCGGCGACGGGTGGGCACCGCCGACGATGAGCCCGGCGATGTGGGCGGCGTCGACCATGAACAACGCACCGACCTCGTCGGCGATCTCGCGGAAGGCGGCGAAGTCGATGATGCGTGGGTATGCGGTGGCGCCGGCCACGATCATCTTCGGGCGCTCGCGCCGCGCGGCGTCGCGGATGCGCTCATAGTCGAGCGTCTCCGTCTCGTCGTCGACGCCGTAGGCGACGAAGTCGTAGAGGCGGCCGCTGAAGTTGACGGGCGAGCCGTGCGTGAGGTGCCCGCCCTGGTCGAGGCGCATGCCCATGACCTTGTCGCCCGGCTCGAGGAGCGCCATGTACGCGGCCATGTTGGCGCTCGCGCCGGAGTGCGGCTGCACGTTGGCGTGGTCGGTGCCGAACAACGCGCACGCGCGCGTGCGGGCGAGCTCCTCGGCGTCGTCGACGACGTAGTTGCCGCCGTAGTACCGCTTGCCGGGATACCCCTCAGAGTATTTGTTGGTGAGCACGGAGCCCTGCGCCGCGAGCACGGCGGGCGACGTGAAGTTCTCCGACGCGATGAGCTGGATGGTGGTGTTCTGGCGCTCGATCTCGCGCCCGACGATGTCGGCGATCTCCGGATCCGTGGCGGCCAGTGCTCCGAGCGCGTCGCGCATCTCCTCCCCTACTCCTTCCCCTGCTCGATTTCGGCGATTTGCTTCACGCGGCGTTCGTGCCGCCCGCCTGCGAAATCGGTCACCAACCACAGGCGCAGGATCTCACCCGCGAGGCCGTCGGCGACGACGCGCCCGCCCATCGCCAGGACGTTGGCGTCATTGTGCTCCCGTGACAGGCGAGCCGTGAACAGATCGTTGCACAGGGCGGCCCGGATCCCCCGGACTTTGTTGGCCGCCATCTGCTCCCCCTGCCCGCTCCCGCCGAGCACGATTCCCCGCTCGGCCTGCCCTCCGGCGACGACCCGGGCTACGGCGGCGCAGATCGGCGGGTAGTCGACGGGCTCCTCGGAGTGCGTGCCGAGGTCGTCGACCGCATGGCCGTCCGCCTTCATGAGCTCCTTGAAGTGCTCCTTGAGGCGATAGCCGGCGTGGTCGGAGCCGATGACGATGCGCACGATCCCTCCCCCGAGCCGACGCACTCCGCAGCCTACCGACGACCCTTCCACCCACAGGGGAAAACGGCATCAAGTCGGGCCCAAGGCGGTCGATACCCCCTCGACCCCACGGATACCCTCGACGTGAGTGGGCATCACAATGCACTTCCGCCTCATCTGGCGCAGGCGATGGGTCGTCCTCGCGCTCTCGGCACTCGTCGCCGGCGCGGTGTACGGGTGGAGTCAGTGGCAAGACAACGTGTACCAGTCACACGCGACCGTCGATGTGATCTCTGGCGCGACTCGTGGTGGGCAGAGGATCACCCAAGAGGAGGTCGACATCCTCACGAGCAGGTACGCCGGGCTCGCAGACGCGTCGCCGGTGCTCGAGGACGCGATCAGTACGTCGGGCCTCAACATCTCAGTCGGAGCTGCGCGCGACCGCGTCACGGCTGACGTACCGAGCGACCGGACGGGATTCGTCACCGTGCGCGCGACGGGCCCGTCGCCGGAAGCGGCCCGCGCTCTCACGGAAGGTGAGATCCACGCGCTGCGCGCGACCGGGCAGCGGGAGCAGAACCCCATCCAGGTCATCAGCGGCGCGGCAAGACCGACCGACCCGGTCACGCCGACGCCGGCGCGCAACGCAGTGCTCGCATTCTTGATCGCTCTTGTCATCAACGCCGAGCTGTTCGCTCTCTTCGGGTACTTGGGCGGTCGGCTTACCAAGGGCCGCCAGAGCGAAGAGGTCGCGCGGCTCACCGGCGTGCCCGTGCTTGCTCTGATTCCGCGCAAGCGCGAGGAGTGGGTCACCGAAGCCTTCCGCACCCTCCGGGCGGGCATCGATCTCGCACGCTCGGATCCGCCGGTCCGGAGCATTGCGATCATCGGCGCCGAGCCCGGGAGCGGCGGCTCCTTCGTTGCCTTCGGCCTCGCGCAGTCCACCGCGAACCTCAAGATGGGCGTTGCGCTCGTCGATGCCAATCTCAGGCGCCCCGCGTTCGCGGCCGAGCTGCACGTTCCCGAGCAGCCCGGCCTGGTCGAGCTCGTGCGCAAAGGAACGGTCGACTGGGATGACCTGCCGCAGGCCAATCCACTGCAGAAGCGATTCCGGGTCGTCCCCGCCGGCGAGGAAGTCGCCGACCCGCCCGGTGTCCTAGGTTCAGGTG
>JBKOZX010000221.1:0-3351 GCA_046726115.1 Actinomycetota bacterium
TTCTTGTACTGCAGGTAGTACGCGTGCTCCCACATGTCGAGAACGAGCAGCGGCGGTGCGCCCTGCCCGACGTTGCTCTGGTGGTCGTAGACCTGCTCGACGATGAGCCGCTGCGCGACCGGCTCCCACGTCAGCGCCCCCCAGCCGGAGCCCTGCACGTTGAGCGACGCCTGGGTGAGCTGGTTGCGGAATCCCTCGAAGCTACCGAACGACTCGTCGATGGCGGCCGCGAGCTCACCGGCCGGCTTGTCGCCGCCGTGCGGGCTCATGTTCTTCCAGAACAGGGAGTGCAGGACGTGGCCCGAAAGGTTGAAAGCCAGGTTCTTCTGGAGCTGGTTGATCGTGCCGAACTCTTCGCTCTCGCGCGCGGCGGCGAGCTTCTCGAGCGCGGTGTGGGCGCCCTTCACGTACGTCGCGTGGTGCTGGTCGTGGTGAAGCTCGAGGATGTGGGCGGAGTAGTGCGGGTCGAGGGCCGCGTGGTCGTAGGGCAGGTCGGGCAGCGTGTACTCGGGCATCGGTCCTCCTCGGGCCACAGGTGGGTGGGTCGGACGCGCGGGCGTAGCGTCCAGTGTGGCGTCCGTGATTCCCCAACGTCGTTCCCGGGACCGAGATTCCGGAAACATCGTGGTCAGGGCGCGTTGAGAAGCGTTCCATCCGCCTCTACGCGACCCTGCGGCTGATCTGCTGAGAGCCGGAAGCCCAGGGGCCACTGGTACCGTTTCTTGCATGGCCGAGCACCGTCGCCGTCTCGACAAGGTGCTCGATCCCGCGTTCCTCGCGGACATCGACACCTGGTCGCTCGACGAGCTGCGCGGTCACCACGCCGAGTGTCTCGAGATCGAGACCGAGGTGTCGTACGTGCGCCGCGTGGCCCAGGCGCGGATCGATATCCTCGAAGCCGAGCTCGGCCGCCGCGCTGCGGGCGGCTCGGTCGGCGACCTCATCGCCGCGCTCCCGGAGATCCTCGCCGACGAGGGGCCGCGCGCCCCGGCCGGGAAGAGCCGCCTGTCGCGCCACCTGGCGCCGTCGATGAGCATCCAGTGGCAGCGCGGCCTCGAGCACCTCATCACCGACGGCACGCTCGCCGACCTCCCGAGCCTCGGGGACGAGGAGCTGCGGTCGACGATCCATCAGCTCGGCGAGCTCGAGCAGCAGGTGTCGGAGCAGCGGCGCGCCCTCCACCAGGTCATCGATCGCATGGACGCCGCGCTGGCCGCGCGGCACAAGGTGGGGCAGGCCTGATGCACGTGACGAGGCCCGCGGGCACCGCGCGCCAATGACCGACCTCGAGTCGAGGCTGCACGACCTCGGCGGGTTCATCCGCGACCAGCGCCGCAACGCGCGGCTGTCGCTCCGAAAGCTCAGCGAGCTGGCGGGCATCTCGAACCCGTACCTCAGCCAGATCGAGCGCGGCTTGCGGAAGCCGAGCGCCGAGATCTTGCAGGCGATCGCCCGAGCGCTGCAGATCTCCTCCGAGACGCTCTACGTGCGCGCCGGCATCCTCGACGAGCGCGACACCAACGGTGATCTGATCGGCGACATCCTGCGCGACCGGACGATCACCGAAGCACAGAAGCAGGCGTTGGTCGAGATCTACCGGTCGTTCCAGAGGGAACGAGACGAGGAAGAGGGGACGCCCCGGGCCGGTTGAGCTGAACGGTTCCGATACCAGCCACAGGTAGGCTCGCAACAGTGTCCGTCCAGCGCGTCGCCATGCTCAGCGTTCACACGTCCCCGCTCGCGCAGCCGGGCGCAGGCGACGGTGGCGGCATGAACGTCTACGTGCGGTCGCTGGCGTCGAACCTCGCCCGCGCCGGCGTCCCGTGCGACGTACTGACCCGCGCCGAGCACGCCGAGCAGCCGCCCGTGGTCGAGGTCGAACCCGGCTTCCGGGTTGTCCACATCGCTGCGGGGCCGGTCGCGCCGATCCCGAAGGGCGATCTGACCGAGCTGGTCGAGCCGTTCGTCGACGCCGCGCTCGGGTTCTTCGCGTCGGAGCGCGAGCCGTACGAGGTGCTGCACGCGAACTACTGGATCTCCGGTGCCGTCGGCCACCGTCTCAAGCACGACCTCGACCTCCCGCTCGTCGCCACGTTCCACACGCTCGACCGCGTGAAGGCGGAGGCCGGCGTCGGCGACGACCCCGAGACCCGCGCCCGCGTCGAGGGCGAGATCGTCAACTGCGCGGATCTGATGGTCGCCGCCACCGACGAGGAACGGGACCAGCTCGTCACGCTCTACGGCGCCGAGCCGGATCGCGTCGAGGTCGTCCCACCGGGAGTCGACCACCACGTGTTCGTCCCCGGCGACCGCGCCGAAGCGCGGCGCGCGCTGCGGCTGGACCCGGAAGCCCGCGTTCTTCTGTACGTCGGGCGGATTCAGCCGCTCAAGGGCGCCGACCTCGCCGTGCGCTGTTTGGCCGAGCTCGACGACGACGTGACGCTCTTCGTCGTCGGCGGCCCCAGCGGCACCGCGGGCGAGGCCGAGGTGCTGGGCCTGCGGCGACTCGTGTCCGATCTCGACCTCGAGAGTCGCGTGCGGTTCGTCCCACCCCAGACCCACGACCGCCTCGCCGGCTACTACCAGGCCGCGGACGTGTGCCTCGTCCCGTCGCGGACGGAGTCGTTCGGGCTCGTCGCCCTGGAGGCGGCGGCGTGCGGGACCCCGGTCGTCGCCGCTGACGTCGGCGGGCTCGGGTCGGTGGTCGACGACGGGTACACCGGGTTCCTGGTCGAGGGGCGCGCTGCCATCGACTACGCGGCGCCCGTCGATCTCCTGCTCTCCGACGGCGAGCTCGCGCGCGAGATGAGCGGGGCGGCGCTCACCCGATCGAGCCGGTACATGTGGAGCATCGCCGCCGCTCGGTTGCGGCGCCTGTACGGCGACCTGGCGGCGCGCGCGCCGCTTCAATGCACGTAGCTTGAACGCGAAGACGGCGCTTTGCCGCCGTCGGAGCAAAGCCTGAGCTTGCGAGGGCGTCAGGAGAGAATTGAACCTCGACGAGGCGCACGACCTCATCTCCCGGCACCTGGAAGGGCCGGTCGCCGAGGCGGAGTACATCCAACACGTCGAGTACGACCCGGAGCTGCGGCGCTGGTACGTGCGATTCGGGTGCGACGGGCGCGACGCCACGACCATCTACTTCGATCTGCACGAGCGCACGCTGCGCTACGAGCTCTACTTTCTCCCCGATCCGCCTGCGAACCACCTCGAGCTCTACCGGTACCTGCTGCGTCGCAACCACACGATGTACGGCGCGCGCTTCTCGATCGGGCCCGACGGCGACATCTACCTCATCGGCCGCTTCGCCCTCGAGCACTTGAGTGTCACGGAGCTGGACCGCATCATCGG
>JBKOZX010000222.1:0-2394 GCA_046726115.1 Actinomycetota bacterium
TAGAGTCTCGTGGGCTCGGAGATGTGTATAAGAGACAGCGGGACGACCGCGATGCCAAGCTGTTCGATCAGGTCGTCCGGCAGGTCACACGCGCTGTCGGTGACCACTCGAACTGCCATGGCAATCCCCCTGTCCCCGCGCCGGTTCGGACCGGCGGCGGGACAGCATCGTTACACCGTTCGGCCCTCTCTGTCCGCCGGACCGCCGGTCGTGGTCGCCGGGGCCACCGGCGGACCCAACCGCTCCCGGCGGACGCGGGGCGCGAACAGCGACCAGAGGTCGTCGAGCTCGCGCATGCGAAGCGCGGCGGTGACCGCGAAGTACTCCGCGAACCCGACCGCGGCGCCGGCGACGGTCGTGCCGAGTGCCACCCAGGGACCCGACCACCCGAGGCCGCGCGCGATCAACCAGGTGACCAGCGCGACGAGCACGCCGGCGAACAGCGAGCGCACGAGCGTGTCGCCGAAGCGGCGCCCGTCGAGATCCCCGATCCTCCGGCGCAGCACGATGAGCGTGAGCACGGCGGCACCTCCGTACGCGCCGGCGAAGGCGAGGGCGAGGCCAGGGATCCCGAACGCGTAGTAGAGCGGGAACGCGAGCCCGATGTTGAGCGCGTTCTCCACGCAGTTCAGAGCGAATGGCGTGCGCGTGTCCTGCAGCGAATAGAACGCCCGCAACGCGAACAGATAGATGGAGAACGGCACCAGCCCGAGCGCGAAGCCGGCGACGGTCTGCGCGACGACGGCGGCGTCGGCACTCGAAAAAGCTCCTCGCTCGAGCAGCGCCACCACCATCGGGCGCGCGAGCGAGATGAAGATCGCCGAGCACGGCACGATCACGAACGTGGTGAGCCGGAGGCCGAACGAGAGCCGCTCGCGCAGTGCGTCGAGGTTGCCCCGCGCGGCGGAGCTCGCCATCTCCGGCGCGATGGTGGTCATGAGCGAGACGGCGAGCAAACCGTGCGGGAGCTGAAAGAACGCGTACGCGCTCAGGTAGACGAACGGCCCGCCGGCCCGGCCGTTGGCAAGGACGAGGACGATCCACAGCGCGATCTGGTTCGCGATCACGTAGCCGATCGTCCATCCGGACAGTCGCGCCATCGTGATGACCGCGCGATGCCGCCAGGCGAACACGAACCGCAGCCGGATGCGCGCCCACCTCAGCACGGCGCCGAGCGCGATCGCGACCGCCGCGATCCCAGCCGTCGTGCCCACACCGAGGACGAGCAGCAGCGTCGTGTCGTTGCGGACGCGCTCCAGCGTGATGGGCCCGTCGAGCAGGCGCGGCAGCGACACGAAGATGGAAATGACGACGATGTTGTTGAGCATCGGTGCGAACGCGGCCGCGGCGAAGCGGCGGTGCGCGTTCAGGAGCGCGGTGGCGAGCGCCGTGAAGCCGTAGAAGACGATCTGCGGCATGAACAGCCGCACCAGGGTCGTCGCGACGTCTTGCTGCGCAGCTCTACTGGCTCCCTCGACACGCAGCGTGAAGAGCTTCACGATCCACGGCGCGAGGAGCACGCCGACGACCGACACCACCACGAGACCGGCGATCGCGACGGTCATGATCGCGCTGACCGCTTCGTCGTCGTCGCGTTCGACGTGGCGGACGAACTGCGGCACGAGCGTCGCCGTGAGCACGCCGCCGAGCAGGAGCTCGTACAGCATGTTGGGCGTCTCGTTCGCGTAGCTGTACGTGCCCGCGAGCGCCCCGGCGCCGATCGCGTACGCGATCGCCGCGACGCGCAGGAACCCGGTGATCCGCGACAGCGCGGTGCCGACGCCGACGACCGCGCTCGACCGCAGCAGACGGCTGGACTGCTGGCCCGCGGCGCCTACCGCGTCACTCACTGCCGGCACCGGGCGCGGCATCGGACACAGCCGAGGTCGCAGTGTCGAGCGCGGCCTCGGCTTGGGCGGCGTGCCGCTTCCGGCGCCGGCGGATGCCGTTCCCCCACCACAGGGCGAGGAAGAGAATGGCTCCCACCGTGAGGAAGAGCCCGACGTTGCTCACGAATGTCGAGCGAACCTGCACCTGGGTCTGCTGGATGGGCAGGCTGCCGTCCGGCGACGTGACGCTGAGCGTGAGCGGGAAGGTCCCCGAGCTGCGTGTCTCCACGGTGAAGCGGACGGTCGTGCTGCGGGGTGGGAGATCGATCACGCGTTCGTCGCCGTCGGGGAACAGCAGCTTGTCGCTCTGCAGCCTGACGCGCACGCGCAGCGTCTGATCGGTGTCGTTGAGGAACGTCACCGGGATCTCACCCTTGCGCGCCGTCAGCGTGATCGTGCTGTTCCCCGCAGGCACGTGCAGCTGGCCGAGGAAGTTGTTGACGCCGAGGGTGATCTTCCCGAGCTCGGCGCGGCCGCGCACTCGACCACTGGCTCCCGTCCACAC
>JBKOZX010000223.1:0-1943 GCA_046726115.1 Actinomycetota bacterium
GCCCGTGCCCGCGCCCGCGCGACGCGAGCGCGGCGGCGGCTTCGGCGACGGCTTCCTTGGTAGCAGACGCCGATGACGCCGAACGCGATCACGACGTCGCCGATCGAGATGATCTCGCCGATCGGGTCGGGCACGACGATCTGATCGCCGAGGAACGGAAGCAGGTCGTTGTCGCTCGCGGGCCGGTGCTTCACAGTGCGCTCGACCGGCTCCTCGACGGTCCGGCCCGACCTGGTCGTCACCTCGCGGTCGCGCGTCGGCATCCCCTGGTTGAGCCCGATGACGAGTGCGTTGAGCGCGATGCCCAACCCGATGAGCCACATCATCGACACGCGGAGGTTCACGAAGCAGAAGGCGAGGAGGAACGCGTAGGAGGCGAGGAGGAGCCCGAAGCCGAGATCGTCGATGCGGTCCTTGGGCATGTCGACGAACGCGAGCGCGATCTGGATGGCGAGGGCGACGACGACCATCCAGATCGACTGGATCGGGAGCTGCGCCAGCTGGCGGAGACTGCCCCTTGTGACGAGCACGACCGCGATAGCGACGCCACCGGCGGTGGCGATGGAGATCACTCCGCGCCACCGTACAACGGGCGGTCCCGTCGCCGGATCCCTACGATTCCCGCATGGAGGACGTTCGATACGAGGTTCGCGGGCTGGTCGCGCACGTGACGATCGACAGGCCCGAACGGCGGAACGCGATGTCGTTCGGCGTGATGGCGGGTCTTCGGGACTCGGTCGCGCGGGCGAAGGCCGACGACGCCGTGCGGGTGCTCGTGCTCACCGGAGCGGGGGACAAGGCGTTCTGCGCCGGCGCCGACCTCGGTAGCGGCGGGATCGCCGACGGCGCATCCGCCGCCCACGAGGGCCGCGGGATGCTCGCCGATCTGTTCCGGGACATGTGGGCCCTGGGGAAGCCGACGATCGCACGAGTGCGGGGGTACGCGCTCGCGGGCGGGTTCGGCCTCGCGCTGGCGTGCGACTTCGTGATCGCCGCCGACGATGCGCAGTTCGGCACGCCTGAGGTCAACGTCGGGCTGTGGCCCTACATGATCACCGTGCCGCTCGTGCGGTCGATGCCGCCCAAGCGCGTGCTCGAGCTGATGATGACCGGTCGTCGCGTCGACGCCGCGGAAGCGGAACGCATCGGGTTCGTCACGCGCGTCGTGCCCGTCGACGAGCTCGATGGTGCGGTTGACGAGCTGGCGAGGACGCTGGCGGCGAAGTCGCCCTTGATCCTGCGGTGGGGCCGCGACAGCTTCTACCACGTGCTCGACATGAATCCCGATGACGCGCTCGCGTACCTCCAGGCCATGCTCACGGTCACGAGCGCGTCGGAGGACACGGCCGAGGGAGTCGCCGCCTTCGCCGAGAAGCGCGAGCCGAAGTGGAAGGGCCGGTAGTGGCAGTCGTACAACCGGAGATTCGATACGCGCAGAGCGGCGAGCTCTCGATCGCGTACCAGGTCGTCGGCGACGGCGACCTCGACCTCGTCTTCGTCCCCGGCTTCATCTCCCATGCCGACCTCGCGTGGCAGGCGCCGCTCTTCTCGAAGTTCTTCCGGCGCTTCGGGTCGTTCGCTCGGCTGATCACGTTCGACAAGCGCGGCACGGGCCTGTCGGAGCGGACGCTCGGCTTCGGGAGCGCCGAGGACCGGATGGACGACATCCGCGCCGTCATGGACGCAGCGGGGTGCGATCGTGCCGCCCTGGTCGGGATCTCGGAGGGCGGACCGCTCACGGCCCTCTTCGCGGCCACGTATCCGGAGCGCGTGTCCTCGCTGGTGCTGTGGGGCACGTTCGCCCGGGTGCAGACGGCCCCGGACTACCCGTTGGGAGTCGATCCGTCCATGGTCGCTCCGTTCATCGAGGGACTGGTGGCGCGCTGGGGCACCGGCAAGGCGCTCCGGTTCTTCATCGCCCGCATGCCCACCGACCCCGAGAC
>JBKOZX010000224.1:0-7821 GCA_046726115.1 Actinomycetota bacterium
CACCGCGCCCAACACCGGTCGCATCAACGCGAGCAACCCGTGCTCCGAGTACGTCCACCTCGACAACTCGGCATGCAACCTGGCGAGCATCAACCTCCTGAAGTACCTGCGTGACGACGGCTCCTTCGACATCGAGGCATACGAGCACACGGTCGCAGTGATGCTCACGGGGCAGGAGATCCTCGTCGGGAACGCCGACTACCCGACCGAGAAGATCGCCCAGACGAGCCGCGACTTCCGCCAGCTCGGCCTCGGGTACGCCAACCTCGGCGCCCTGCTGATGGCGCGGGGCCTCCCGTACGACTCGGCCGAGGGTCGCGCGTGGGCGGCGTCCATCACCGCGTTGATGACGGGCCACGCCTACGCGACCAGCGCCCGGACGGCGGCGCGGATGGGCCCGTTCGCCGGCTACACCGCCAACGCCGACGCGACGCTGAACGTGCTCCAGATGCACCAGGAGGAGGCGGCGAAGATCGACGAGTCGCTCGTCCCGCCCGACCTGCTCGACGGGGCCCGCCGGGCGTGGGACGACGCCGTCGAGGTCGCGTCCGCGCACGGTGTGCGTAACTCGCAGGCGTCGGTGCTCGCCCCGACCGGAACGATCGGTCTCATGATGGACTGCGACACCACCGGGGTCGAGCCCGACCTCGCGCTCACCAAGGCGAAGAAGCTCGTCGGCGGGGGGACGATGCTCATCGTCAACCAGACGGTGCCCCGTGCGCTACGCCGCCTCGGCTACGGCGACGACCAGGTTGACCAGATCGTCGCGTATATCAACGAGCACAAGTCCCTGCTCGGGGCGCCCGGGTTCAACCCCGAGCACCTGCCGGTCTTCGCGTGCTCGATGGGCGACAACACCATCCATTACATGGGCCACGTCACGATGATGGGGGCGGTCCAGCCGTTCATCAGCGGAGCGATCTCGAAGACCGTGAATACGCCGGAGGACGTGAGCGTCGAGGACATCGAGCAGCTCCACATCGACGCGTGGCGGCTCGGGCTCAAGGCGATCGCGATCTACCGCGACAACTGCAAGGTGGCGCAGCCGCTGGCGACGCAGAAGAAGGCGAGCGCCAACTCGTTGGCCCACGAGGCCGAGAAGGTCGTCGAGCACGTCATCACGGTCGAGAAGCCGATCCGGCGCAAGCTGCCGAAGCGGCGCGACTCGAAGACGTTCTCGTTCCGGGTCGCCGACTGCCACGGCTACGTGACGGTCGGGGAGTTCGAGGACGGGCAGCCGGGCGAGCTCTTCCTCAAGGTCGCCAAGCAGGGTTCGACCCTGGCCGGGATCATGGACGGGTTCGCGATCGCGGTGTCGCTCGGCCTGCAGTTCGGCGTACCCCTGCGCACGTTCGTCGAGAAGTTCACGAACGTCCGCTTCGAGCCCGCCGGCATGACCGACGATCACGAGCTCCGGTTCGCGACGAGCTTGCTCGACTACATCTTCCGCCGCCTCGCCGTGGAGTACCTCCCCGTGGACGAGCGCCGCGAGATCGGCGTGCTGAAGGTCGACGAGCGCATGCAGCCCACGCTGCCGGGAGTCGAGGAGGCGAGCACGGTGACGCAGCCGGGCCTCGACACCCTCGACACGCTCGTGGTCGACGACCCGGCGCTGGCGGACGAGCAGCCCTCCGAGGCGGCGAGCACGATGTCGTCGACGATCGAGGGCGAGACCGTCCTGTGCCACGTGTGCGGCGACATCATGCAGCGGGCCGGCAGCTGCTACGCCTGCCCCAGCTGCGGCACCACCAGCGGCTGCTCGTAGCAACGGTCGCGCCGTGAGCAGACCGCTGGGCGCGCTGCGGCCGGCGGACGACGGTTCGATCGCGGACTGGGTTTTCGGCTCGCTCCATGCATTCGACGAATTCGACGTCGGGATGGTCATTTCACCCGGCTTCGACGCGTACGCCTGTCTCTTACACTCCGAGCAGAGCGACGACGATCAGGCCCGAGGTCAACCGAGCCTCGAAGACATTCGATCGCTGGCCGCGGCCTGCATAACGCGACGTCGACACCCGACACGTGCTGGTTCTGCATCTGGAACGGTTGGGGTTGGCTGCACGTCAGCGCAGGAGCGATCGCGCCAGTCGGTCGTGAGCGCCCGGGCTGGCGTGACCCGCTCGTCGAGGTCGAGCAATTCGTCGCGTCGGCGCCCCTCGTAGGCGATCAATATCGCCAATACCACCTCTTCTCCGGGCCGATCGATGCCGTCGTCGAATCGAGCCTGCAGGCAGTGCCGTACCAAGCACCGAGCCTGTGGTGGCCAGACGATCGTGCCTGGATGGTCGCGTCCGAGATCGACCACTCGTGGACGTACGTCGGCGGCCCGGTTCCGCTCGTCGAGCGAGTGCTCAACAGGTGGCGCTTCAACGGACGACGCGTCAGGCCGGAGGATCCCCTCGGCTGGAACGCCCTCGAGTAGATCAGCCTCGGCTGAGCGAGAAGACCTCGACCGGCGCCGAGAAGCCCTTGAGGGCGCGGCGGCCGGCGGGTTCGAACGCGAAGACGCCGTCGTCGGCGTCCTTCTCGGCGAGGCGCTTCGTGTCGGCGGAGACGAGGATCTCCTGCGGGACGGCGATGTCGGCGAGGCGGGCGGCGAGGTTCACCTCGACGCCGTAGTAGTCGCCGTCGCGCGTGAGCAGGTCTCCGATCGCGACGCCGCCGCGCGGCGTGACGGTCGCGTCCTCGGCCCGGAACGCATCGACCAGCGAGAGCGCGATCTCGCACGCCGCCTCGGCCTCGAAGACGACGAACATGATCTCGTCGCCGATGTGCTTGACCAGCTGCCCGCCGTGCTCGGCCACGGTCTCGAACGAGCGATCCTCGAAATCGTCCAGCAGCTCACTCAAGCCGGCGGGCGTGAGCTCCTGCGCGAGCGACGTGAACCCGACGAGATCCACGAACCCGACCGCGAGGCGCGCCGTCGTGTAGTCGGTCGTGAACACCCTGGATGCCCGGCCCCGGCGGATGACGTCGCGGAGGTGGCGCGCGAACAGGTGTGGGAAGCCCTGCGCCATCCGGCGCCCGCCGTCGATCGCGATCGCCTGCGCCTGGGCGTGGACGAGGACCGACGCGTCCGCGTCGACGAGCGGCTTCTCGACGCCGGCGATGTACGCCGCGACGGAGGCCTCGGCGACCCGCCGGATCGAGCTCCCGATGACTCGCATCAAGCGAAGCGCAGCCTCTTCGTCGCGGAACAGCTTGAACGTCTCGGCGCCGGACGTGGCGATCACCACGTCCTCGCTCGAGTAGGAGTCGTCGCGCAGGCCAAGCGCTCGAAGAACGCGACGGAGCTGCTCTGGTGTCAGGCCGGCGCGCTCGCCGAGCTCGTTGGCGGTGAGGTCGTCCGGCGTGGCGAGGAGCGACTCCGTCGTCAGCTCCCAGAGGGAATCCTCGGTGATGGCTTCGGCGATGTCGTCGGGGTCGACACCGCGCTCGGTCAGGAAGCCGATGAGCTTACGCCGGGTTTCCGGATCGACCGGCGGCCACCAGACCGGAGTCACGTCCACAGCTCCTCCTCGACCTCGATTGTCCCGGGCCCGATCACGGAGCGCAATGTGCCGTCCGGCACCTCGGTAGGGTCGTGCGATGCTCGACGACTATGAGGTGCAGCGGGCGCTGGTGATCGTGGCACACCCGGACGACGTCGACTTCGGCGCCGCCGGGACGGTGGCGACGTGGACCGACGCCGGCATCGACGTCGCCTACTGCATCGTCACCGACGGCGACGCCGGCGGCTTCGACCCGAGCGTGCCGCGTGCCGAGATCCCCGGGATCCGCCGGGCGGAGCAGACGGCGGCCGCCAAGGAAGTCGGGGTCACCGACATCACGTTCCTCGGCTACCCGGACGGCCGGCTCACGGCGACGCTCGAGCTCCGCCGCGACCTGGCGCGGGTGATCCGCCAGGTGCGTCCGCAACGCGTGCTGTGCCCGTCGCCGGAGCGGAACTGGCAGCGCATCTTCGCCAGCCACCCGGATCACCTCGCGGCCGGCGAGGCCTCCCTCGCCGCCGTCTACCCGGACGCCCGCAACCCGTTCGCGCATCCCGAGCTGCTCGAGGAGGGATTCGAGGCGTGGATGGTGGCGGAGGTCTGGATGATGGCGTCGCCGGTGCGGAATCAATGGGTCGACATCACCGAAGTGCTCCCGCGCAAGCTCGACGCGCTCCGTAGCCACGTCAGCCAGCACACCGACGCCGACGGCAACCTCGAGGAGCGCATGCGGGGTTGGGGCGCGATGGTCGCGCAGGAGGCCGGCCTTCCGGACGGACGGCTCGCCGAGGGCTACTTCGCGATCGACAGCGCCGGCTGAGCGCCGAGCCTCAGCCTGTCAGACGATCACGCTCCGGATCACCTCGCCTGCCTTCATTGCCGTGAAGGCGTCGTTCACCTCGTCCAGCTTGATGTGGCGCGACACCATCGAGCCGAGGTCGAGCCGGCCGTGCTCGACGAGGCTGATGAAGCGGGGGAAGTCCCGCCGGACCTGCGCCGACCCGTACACGCACCCGAGCAGGCGCTTCTCCTCGTAGAACATGGCGAAGCCCGGCAGCGTCACCATCGAGTCCATGCGCGGCATCCCGACGACGACCGCGGTTCCGCCGCGGCGAGCCGACGAGAACGCCTGCGTGATCGTCTCGGGGAGCCCGATGACCTCGAACGCGTAGTCGGCGCCCCGACCGCCGGTGAGCGTCTGGACCCGCGCCACCGGGTCGCCCTTGGCGGGATCGACGGTGTCGGTGGCGCCGAGCTTCCGGGCCGCTTCGCGCTTCATCTCGACGGGGTCGACCGCGATGATCTTCGCCGCGCCCGCGATCCGCGCGCCCTGGATCACGGCCTGGCCGACGCCGCCGCAGCCGATCACCGCCACGCTCGACCCGGGCTCGACCTCCGCGGTGTTGAGCGCGGCCCCGACGCCGGTGGTGACGCCGCAGCCGATGAGTGCCAGCTGGTCGTCCGGCAGGTCAGTCTCGACCTTCACCGCCTGCGACTCGGCGATCGTCATCGCGTCCGAGAACGTCCCGAGGCCCGTGAACCCGGGGACCGGTGTCCCGTCGGCGCGCTTCGCCCGGGGCACCATCATCACGGCGCCGGTCTCCTCGCAGAGGTTCGAGCGGCCGTGGACGCAGTACCAGCAGGCACCGCACGCGGGCACGAACGTGGCGACGACCCGATCGCCCTTCTTCACCCGGGTCACCTCGGACCCGACCCAATCGACGGTGCCCGCACCCTCGTGGCCGAGGATCGTCGGCGGCGGGAGCGGCAGCGTGCCGTTCGTGGCGGACAGATCCGAGTGGCACACGCCGCTGGCACCGATCTCGACCACGACGTCGCCGGGACCGGGATCGAGAGGCGTCATCTCCTCGACGATCAGGGGCTGGTCCTGCTCGACGTACACCGCTGCTCTCATGACGTCCCCCCTCGTAGGTGTTCCCGATGCAACCTACACGCGGAGCTCGCGCGCCTCCTCGTCTCGCAGGCGGTTGAACCATTCGCGCACCTCGCCCCGCCGCCCCCGGTCGTTGGCCAGGTTCACGAGCTCGTACGGATCCTCCTGGAGGTCGTAGAGCTCGTGGTCGTGGTCCTCGAAGTCGGCGTCCACGTCGACCTGCTTGGGTCGCTTCGACGGGCGGCCGATCCGGTCGAAGCTGCCGCCGACGCCGTAGTACCGGGCGTACTTGTGCCGGCCGTCGAACATACCGCGCATCGCGTACCGGAGCGGGATGCAGCTGTCGTACCAGGCCATGTCCTGGGTGAGCAGCACGGCGTCACGCCCGGGCGTCGCCGGGTCGCGCAGCGTCGGTGTCAGGTCGTGGCCGACCAGCGACGGGTCGTCCGCCCCGCCCAGCGCCGCGACCGTGCGGGCCAGATCGACGTGCGTGCCGAGCGCGCCGGCCGTCGTGCCCGGTGTCGTCACGCCGGGTGCACGCACGTACAGCGGGACGCGCATGATCTCCTCGTACACGAACGGTCCCTTGCTCCGCAGACCGTGCGAGCCGCACATGTCGCCGTGGTCGGAGGTGAAGATCACCGTCGTGTCGGAGGCGGCGCCGGACTCGTCCAGGGCGTCGAGGATCGCGCCGAGATTGCGGTCGCCCTCCTGGTGGAGCCGCCAGTAGTAGTCGAGGTGGCGGAGCCAGGCGCGCTTGTCGTCGCGGTCGATCTGCCCGTAGAGCGTGTGCTGTTGCTCGTAGAGCCACTGGCGCTGGACGGCGGGCTTCGTGAACAGGTCGTCGTCGAAGTTGGGCGGGAGCTCGTCGAACACTTCGTCGTAGGGCTGCGAGAACGCCGGGATGGGCTCGTCGTCTTTCCACGCCGCGGCGGCGAGGAACGAACGGGTGAGCTCGAACTCATCCCGGTGCGCGTCCTGGTACCAGGGCTGGTCGATCGGAAACCACATGACGTCGTGGGGGTTGACGAGCGCGACGACGAGGAACCACGGCCGGTCGCCGCCGCCGCCGTTGGCCCGCAGCCATTCGACGCCCTGGTCGGCGATGATCGGGTCGTACTCCCAGCCGGTGCCGGCCCACCCCATGAAGTGGCGGTCGTTGCCGCGCCAGTCGGAGAAGCCGTATGCCTCGAGGTCGGGCTCGACGGCGTGCGAGAGGTGCCACTTGCCGACGTACGAGGTGCGGTAGCCGGCGGCGCGCAGGATCGAGCCGAGCGTCGGGATGGCGGGATCGAGCTCGGGATGGGCGGGGAAGATCACGTTGTCGGTGACGCCGTGCTGGGGGACGTACCGGCCCGTGAGGAGGCTCGCCCGCGACGGGGAGCACGGGGACGAGTGCGTGTAGTGGCGGGTGAACTCGAGGCCGCCGTCGATCAGGCGCTGCCGGTGGGGGAGCGTGAGGTCGGCGGCGGGTAACCAGCCCCGCTGCCGTTCCTGGTCGGAGACGACGAGCAGGATGTTCGGGCGGTCGGCCATCGGACGGCGAGCCTATGCCGGTAGCGTCGGGCGCATGCCCCGGCTGCTGCTCGTCCGTCACGGCGAGTCGACGTGGAACGCGCAGTCGCGGTGGCAGGGCCAGGCCGACCCGCCCCTCTCGCCGTTCGGCGAGCGTCAGGCCGAGGACGCCGCCGAGCGCGTCGTCGAGATCGCGACGATCGCCGCCGTCTGGACCTCGGACCTCGTCCGGGCCCGGCGCACGGCCGAGATCATCGCCGCACGCGTCGGCGTCGGCGACGTCCGACCCGAGGCGCGCCTGCGCGAGCGCGACGTCGGCTCGTGGAGCGGTCTCACGCGCGACGAGATCGAGGAGCGCTGGCCGGGCTACCTCGCGGCGCGACGCTCGCCGCCCGACTTCGAGGGCGACTCCGAGCTGCTCGCGCGCACGCGAGCCGGGCTCGCGGCCGCGGTGGACGGCAGCGGAGATGGCGACGTCCTCATCGTCACGCACGGTGGGGTCGTGCGCACCATCGAACGGTCGCTGGGCGCCGAGCCGGGCAAGCTGCCGAACCTCGGCGGCCGCTGGCTCCTGGCCGACACACCGACGGACCTGTCGCTCGGAGAGCGGGTGGTGCTCCTCGAGCCCGAGGAGGTGACTGTCCCGCGGGAGCCGTCCGAGCAGGATCCGGTCAGCCAGGAGGCTGGAGCACCGGCACGCCCGACGGATCGAACGCCACCGGCATGAGGTGCAGCCGCCGGCTGTTGGGATAGCCGACGTTCGGGTCGGTGTACGCGTGATACGCCATCCAGAGCTGTCCGCCCGCGTCCGTGAAGAACTCCTGACCGCCCGGCGCCACGATCGTGCCCGAGGTGCCGAACGAGGCGGCTGGCGACGGCTTCGTGCACGGCCCGGTCGGCGACTCGCAGACGGCGTAACCG